>CALDEW010000125.1 GCA_937942355.1 uncultured Pirellulaceae bacterium
CATCTTCATGGGCGCGACGTTTCAGATCATGAGCAGTTTGTGCAACGGGATTCTAGTGGCGCACGGCGACAGTAAAACATTCAGACGCGTACTCCTTGCGGGTTTCTTTTTGAATTTGGCGTTAGACCCGTGGTTTGTTTACGGCGGCGCGGGATTGCCCGCGATGGGCGTCCCAGGAATCGCTTTGGCGACGGTGTTGATTCAGATGTGCGGGTGCATCTATATGTTTACCACGGTCTTGAAACGCGGGATGTTAGACGTTTCCGACTGGAAGAGATTTGTGCCCGACCTACGGGTCTACGCTGAAATAGCGCAGCAGGCTCTGCCGGCCAGCTTCAACATCATGTCGGTCGCGTTAGGGTTCTTCGTTACGACTTACTTTTTAAAGACCTTTGGCGAATCGACCGTCGCAGCCTACGCGGTGACCACGCGTATCGAACAAATTGTGTTGCTGCCATCGTTTGGTTTGTATGCCGCGATCATGGCATTGGTGGGGCAAAACAATGGTGCCAAAAAATTCGATCGAATCAATGAAACGATGCGTGTTTGCAACGGTTACGGATTGGTCATGACGATTACCAGTTCGGCGGCGATGTTTTTGTTGGCCGATCCCCTGATGAAAATTTTCTCTGATGATTCGGAAGTGATTGGCATCGGCGTAACCTGTTTGAGAATTTTCGCCTTCGTGCAATGGTCCTACGTGATGACGTCGACTCACATCGCGATGTTACAGGCGATCAAGCGACCGATGTACGGGTTCTTTGAATCGGTGACGCGCAAAATCATTTTGCCGATGCCGCTGCTGTGGCTGTTTATTGCTCAATGGGATAAGAGCGTTCTCTGGATCTGGTACACATCGGCGACGACGACAGTGTTGATGACGCTGGTGACAGTTGCTTACGCCCGTTCGGTATTGCGAAAACGATTATAAGGAAATCGGGCGGCCTGCTATAAAAAAAACGCAGGACAGGCTGGAAGCTTTTTTACACCCCACAAATCTTACGCTACGCTTCCGTCGGGCTTGCCCCGGTCGGAGCGAGCAACTGACAGGCTACAAGCACACGCAACAAGAACCCTTTTGCTCCCCGTCGGGCTTGTCCCGAACGGAAGCAATGATTTTCCAATCAAAGAATCGTTGCTTCCGCCGGGGACGAGCCCGACGGAGAGCCGTTTACCAAGAGAAACGTGGTGGTAGCTTGTCAGTTGTGATTCCGACCGGGACGAGCCCGACGGAAATCCAGGTTGCAAAAAAGATGTGGGGTATGAAAAAAGCCTGGTAGCCTATCCTGCGTTTAAAAGGTCGTGATGCCGGCACGCGGCATTGGTTTTACCCCCCTCACGATTTTCGCGGCGTCGAATACGTTTGAGGCTGAGCCGCGTAGTTCGGCGTGTAGGCCGGACGCGCCGAATCGGCGGGCGTTGGTACTAAACTAGGGCCGGCGGCGTGTTGGTTCGAGAAAGCCGGGGTTGGTTGGCTAGGCCGCGCGTAAGTTTGGCCGTAAATATTCCGTTGTGGGGTTGGATAGGTGGCCGGTGTAAATCTAGCGCTGCCGTTAGAATAGTTGGGCACCGAGTACGCGTTGCCGTGTCGCGGCGAGTTATAACGCGAGTTGTTGTAAGGGGCCACCGAATACGGTGATACGGGGGCGGAGTATCGTGATGATGGTGGCGTATACCGGTTGAAAAGCTGGGCTGAGGCGGTCGAGCTTAACAGCGCGACAGTCGCCATCGCAGCAATCGCGGAACAAGGGATGAGAAACTTCATTGAAGATGTCCTTATCGTGTTAAAGGTTGGAGAGAGAAACTTTGCAATCATTTGGAATATTGTCCACTAACGTTACCCGACCTCCCTAAGGCCTAGTGCTGTGTTCCAACTTAAACTTAGGATTGGAGGTAGTGGATGAGGCAACGAGTCCTGCCCCTCCCTTACCCTTTGATGCATCGTTTAATGCAGCCGCAGGATTCGTGGCCTCATCCACTACCCAAAAATTAAGACGTAACGCTGCACAAGCAGAAACCGTTAGCTTTATTACATTCGTGCTTGGTAGGATCGGTAGATGCGGTAATTTTCAAAAACGAGTCCAGATCTTGTGTTTGCTGACGAGCGTAATTGGCTGCGTTGAGTTTACGGGTATTCTTGAGGACTGATTACTCGCGCGTTTGAAATAATCGCTACAGTTCGTAGGGCCAGTTCCCACCGGCCTTTTTACATTTTGGTAAGGGAGGGACGTGGCCGGCAGGAACCGGCCCTACGATCTATCGTGTTTTAAGAAATTGCAATTAGGTTTTCTGAAGAACGCGGAAAAGTAAAACGACTCCAATCGACGTTCATCTGAGGATGCGCGCTTTACAACCGCGGACCGGTAGATAGACTACGTGAAAGATACAACGATACATGAGTTGGTCGGGCGATCGCTGGCGGATTTATTTCCGCGAGAGGAAAGTCCGGGCTTCGCAGAGCAAGGAGGTCGGTAACGCCGACCGATCGTGAGATCAGGGCAAGTGCAACAGAAAGTAAACCGCCGAACGGATCTTTGATCGCGTGGTAAGGGTGAAACGGTGAGGTAAGAGCTCACCAGCGCGCGGGGTGACTCGCGCGGCTGGGTAAACCCCTCCTGAAGCAAGGCTAAACAGAAAGCAGTGGCTGCTCGCCGCGTGATGACTTTCGGGTAAGCTGCTCGAGCCCATCGGCAACGGTGGGCCTAGATAAATGATCGTCCTTCGGTGGCAACACCAACGACAAAACCCGGCTTACGACCAACTCGTTTTTTAAAACCGTTTAACGATTAGCCGGCAGGCGACTGCGTTTTGCCCAACCAAACACGGTCGCCTGCCGGCTTGTCGTTAAACTGTGATACGTCGCTCGCCAGCGCGTCGTGAAACGTTGCTTACGCCAGATCACGATCTTCAAACAGCACCAGCGACAACAGCATCGCGATCGCTCCATAGAGGAACGTGTAAATCATGGCCCACCCCAAATACTGAGGCGGCACGAGCTCGTTATTATTCACCGCCGCCCGCACATCGAAATGGTCCAGCACCGGGAAAATAACGGCAATCAAATTCGAAAACGTGACCACCGGCGCGAACTCAACCAAATCCGATTGCACCATCATGGGCGTCAGATGTCCCAAGATATAAATCGCAAAACAGATCAAGAAGTTTGGCAGAATACCGAACCGCGTTGACAGCGACACACTGATGGCGACAAAAACAACCACTTCCAAGAAGCACAGGAAGATCGCCGGAATAATATAAGTCGCCTCGGTGAAGCACTGCGCCCATTCCTTGACCTTCTGCGAAGATTCGCGGCCATCGTAGATCGGTTTGTAGGATGTCCAAATCACGAACCACAACCCCAGCACAATAAATAACAAACCGATCGCCAACGTGATGCCGGAAAATTTCCCAAAGATGAATTGTCGACGTCCGACGGGTTTGGACAGCACTGTCAGGGCGGTGCGGCCTTCGATTTCTTCGGCAACCGATTTACTGGCGGCCCAAATGGCGGTGAAAATCGCCAGTACTCGGATCAGCGTTAAACCGGATTCCTTATAAAGTTTGATATCTTCGCCAAAGGTGTTGTAGGGAATAAAGATCGATGCAACGACGAATGCCATGCCAATCACAGCGACCAACAAATAAAGCGGTTGAGACACTTCGGTCTTGAAAGTCGATAACGCAATCGCGGCGACCTTGGGCGCCAGCACACAGAACAGCATATAAAGCAGGTAGATCATCACCACGATGAATGCCGCCACCGGAATGATTGCCACTTGCGGGATCACAGGCGCGGTACGGACTTCAAGCCTGACATTGGCCGGCATCGCGCCCAAGTTGTTCACGTAAAACGTGTCGTAGTCCTTTTCGCCTAAACGAGCGAAGCTTTTGGGAACGACGGTCGCTTCTTCGTCTGCTTCGATCTCGTAAACCAAACCGCGACTGGTCTCAGGTGTAATGGGTTCGGTGCTGACTTCGATTTGTTGATTTGTTTCGATGGCGAGAGCCACCAATTCACTGCCGCTGAAACTGAGCTGAGCGGTGTCGCCGGAATGATTGAGCGGACTCGGCGGAACCTCCAGTTCCACCACTTGCGATCCAGCAAATGGCAATCGGGCCAACGAAGCCATCATCTCG
>CALDEW010000126.1 GCA_937942355.1 uncultured Pirellulaceae bacterium
TGTCAATTTCGGCCGTCGTGATGCCGGGCTTGATCAGCTTGGCACCGGCCTGATGAGCCTGCCAGACGATCAGGCCGGCGGCGCGCATCTTCTTGATCTCGCGCGGCGATCGTAACACGCGTTTGACGTTGCCGATGGACATGTTAAGGGCCTTACGCTTTCGCTGGTTTCTTTTTGGGTTTGTAGACTTCCGTTGCCGTGCCGTAAAACACTTCCGCGGCGTTCATCATCGTTTCGGCCAAGGTCGGATGAGCGTGAACGCTTTCGGCGATGTCACGCACTTCGCAACCCATCTCGATCGCCAGCACGGCTTCGGCAATCAATTCGCCAGCGCCCGATCCGACGATGCCACAACCAAGGACGCGTTCGGTCTCGGGTTCGACGATCCACTTGGTCATGCCGTCGGTGATGCCCAGTGCCTGAGCCCGACCGCTGGCCGCCCAAGGGTAACTGACGACTTCGTGGGCGATGCCTTGCGCCTTTGCTTCTTCGGCAGTGACACCTGCCCAAGCGATTTCGGGATCGGTGAACACGACCGCCGGGATTGCGCGTTTGTCAAAGACAGACGCGTGCTTCAAGATCACTTCGACCGCATGGCGTCCTTCGTGGTTGGCCTTATGCGCCAACATCGGTTCGCCAGCAGCATCGCCAATCACGTAAATGTTTGGCTCGGCTGTCTTCAATGTTTCGTCGTGGACCACGAAACCGCGTTGGTCGGTCTGAATCGCGGTGTTCTCAAGCCCTAGGTTTTCGGTCAGCGGACGGCGGCCGACGGATACCAAAACGCGATCGTATTTCTCGACGCCAAACTTCTTGGGCCCTTCGAAGGTGACTTCGACTTGATCACCGCTGAGCGACACGCTGCCGACTTTAGTGCCCAAGAAGATGCGATCTTCGAATAGTTTCTTCAGACGTTTTGCCAGTGGTTTGACCAGATCGCGATCGGCGCCCATCAGCAACCCGTCTTGCAATTCGACGACGCTGACTTTGGTGCCAAGGCCCGCGTAGACCGAACCCATTTCCAAACCAATGTAACCGCCGCCGATCACCAGCATCGAATCGGGAACGTCTGCCAGGTTCAACGCGCCGGTAGAATCCATCACACGATCGGATCCGATGTTGAACGCACCTGGCATCGCGGGGACACTGCCGGTGGCAATGATGGCGTTGTCGAAGGTGATCTTTTTGCCTGCGGGAATCGAAGCGTCGTCGCCTTCAAGCACAATCGTATTAGCGTTTTCAAATTTCGCAAACGCGTTGACGACGGTGATTTTGCGTTTCTTCGCCAGTCCGCCAAGCCCACCGGAGAGTGTTTCGATGACCTTGTTTTTGCGAGCCCGGAGTTTTTCTAATTCGATCGTTGGTGTGCCGAAAGAAACGCCCCACTCGTGGTCCATTTCTTCGGTTTCGCCGATGACTTTGGCGACGTGGAGGAGCGCCTTTGATGGAATGCAGCCGCGTAACAAACAGGTGCCGCCAAGTTTTCCTTCGGCTTCCACCAGAACAACGTCCATTCCTTCATCGGCCGCGAGGAAAGCCGCCGCGTAACCGCCGGGTCCACCACCGATGACAACAAGTTGCGTGTGCATACGTATCTCAATAAAATCGGGTAAATTGATCGTGTGAATAAAAAAGCGACCGGCCAACAGGTGACGGGTCGCTTGATTGTAAAACGTGTCGCATGGGAGCGATAGAAACTATCGCGACAAGAATTCGACCACGGTGTTGGCGTCAACTGGAAGACTAATATCGCTTGGGCCGGGTTTGCCTTGAACCGTTGCGACTAATTTGTCCGTGTCAAAGGTCACCCAATCAAGTGGCTCGCCTTCAACGCCTTGCTCACGCAATGCTTGGTACATCTTCAGCAGGTTCTTGCGAGGACGCAGGCTGATCACATCGCCAGGGCGGACCATGAACGAGGGCTTGTCGACCTTCACGCCGTTGACGTGGAAGTGACCGTGCGCGACGCCTTGGCGAGCCTGAGGTCGTGTGCGGCAGTAACCGACGCGGCGGATGACGTTGTCCAATCGGCTTTCGCAGATCAACAACAGGTTTTCACCGGTGTTACCTTTTTGAGCGGTCGCTTTATCAAAGTAACGACGGAGTTGGCGTTCGCCCAAACCGTAAAAGTGTTTGATCTTCTGCTTCTCCATCAACGCCAAACCGTAGTTCGACGGACGGCGGAAACGCAGGTGCATCCCTGGCGGTTGCTTTCCACGTTTGTCCAGAGCCTTGATGGCTCCACTGTTTTCGTAGATCTGTGTCTGTAAACGTCGGTTGATGCGACCTTTTGGTCCCGTGTATCGTGCCATCTTCAACAAGCTCCTTCAAGCTTTCGTGTCGGTGTGTAAACCAATCCTCGATCGTTCGCGGTTTGGGATGAGCTCTCGGTCGCACGCTTTCGTACGTGAGGCCCAAATTTGGTCCGGTAATATCCATCAAACTTCGGTTTTTCGCAAGGGCTAAGTTAGTAAAACCTTGTAAAAGCGAGCCGAAGGGGGAGATTAACTTCGTGGGTTTAGACATGGGGCTCCCAACCGCCATTTCCGGTCGAGCCTCAGTGAAAGGCGTTTATTTTACATGTCTGAGCTGCGGAGCGCGATCCCAATGGCATTTCAGGCGGCACTGTCCTAGGTCAGTTTAACGACGAGCCGGCAGGCGTCGGCGTTTTGTTCCGCCAAACACGGTCGCCTTCCGGCTCGTCGTTAAACCGTTATCCAAGTTTTGGATAAAGCGTGTGCCATTGGGCCTGCGCCCGTACCGCTAACAGACCGAGTCCACGGGACTTGTTGTCTTGTCCGCTACTACATAGGGCGGCGGTCTAATTCCCCGCCGGACTCGTTGCCTCGTCCACTACACGGCGGCGAAGAGATCGGTGTGCAACGGGTTTTCGACGATGTGGCTGGCGATGCGATCGGATAATGCGCCGATCGTCATATACGGGTTCACGCCAAGCGCCGTGGGAACGATTGAACCATCGGCGACGTAGAGGTTGGGGTGAATGCCGCCGGACTGGCCGTCGTAGACTTGGCCCAGATGATTCACCACGCCGCCTTCGATGGAATCGGACATGCCGCATGACCCCAGCGGATGAACGGTGACCAAGTTGTCTCCGAAAGCCTTCAAACGCTTGTAGCGGCCGCCGTGGGCTTGGGCCAATTTGTCGAATTCTCGGAAAACCATTTTGCGGTAGGGACTTTCCTTGAGCCCTTTCCAGATGATCTGCCAACGTCCGTCTTTCTTCTGAATCTTCCCGCGTCCTTCATCGTGGCCCATGCCAAGCATCACCATCGAACGGTCCAGGCTCAAATCGCCCATCAAGGCGGTGAAAAGATTGACCACGCCGCGCGGAATCGCCGCGTCCTGGATCAGCAACCGTTTCTGAAGTTCGATGTCGCGATAGAAATTCAACGAAGTCTGCACCGTCGGTCCAACGCCGGGACGATCGGTCTCGCACGCGCCATAACCGGCGATGTTATTCCCCGCACCTGCATTAACCACGAACCCGATCGTGTCGCCATTGCCGGACCAGTTCATGCCCAGTTGCGGCGAGAATTGAAAGTCGGTGTCGTTGGCGGACTCCATCAGAATCGTCGAACTGGCAGGGCTGCCGGCACCGACGACCAACAAACGGGTGTTGATGGAGATGGGATGGCGAGTGAACTTGTTTTCGGTGTCGTCGATGTAGGTCACGTTGACCCGATAGTAACCATCCATCTTCTCGATCGAGGTCACTTCGCACTGCGTGTACATTTCGGTGCCGTTGTGTTTGGCGATGGGTAAGTAGTTCATCGCCAGTGTGTTTTTGGCGCCGATGTTGCAACCGTTGATACAGTTTCCGCACAGCGTGCAGGGACGCTGGATCATGCCTTGAGCGTTGCGCAGTTGTTGGTCCAAGTGGCGGTGGTCATACATCACCGAAACATGCGAGCGGTCAAAGAAACTGGGATTGCTGCTCAGCCGCGCCGCCGCGATCCGGCGGGTGCGCACCTTCGGCGTCTGGTCAAACGGCGTCCGGCTCAGCGACAGCTGCGACGCGACGCGTTTGTAATAGGGTTCCAATGTTTCGATGTTGTTCAGCGCCGCAGGCCAGCGCTGTTGCGCGAACACTTCGGGATGTGGACGAAGAGCGATGCTGGCGTTGACCAAAGATCCGCCGCCCAAACCGTTGCCGCTGAGCACGTTGACTTCTTCGTTCATCATCAAGTTGAACAAGCCCAAAGGCTGGACCACTTGCCCGCGCGTGGGACCGGCCAACACCGCGCGAGCGTTACCGGAAACGTCTTTGAATGTTTCGGGGAAGGTGCCGGGGATCCACTCTTTGCCTCGTTCAATAACACAGATGCGGTGTTCGGGACGCAAGTATTTGGAAAGCTTGGCGGCGGCAATCGACGCGCCGTAACCGGAACCGATCACCAAAGCGCCGAAGTGGATGCGATCGTCGTGCTTGGTGGTCAGCATCAGATCACGGATGGGATTGGCCAGTTGACCGCCGTATTTTTGCAGACTGTTGGTGTAGTCGTTGGCCGCGCGTTGTTTCAGCGGCGTATCGCAGGCCTTCCAACGCTTGCCGATGTGAACCAGGTTTTTCACAGGCTGGCGTGGCTGTTGGGCCGAAGCCGCCGAACGCAGGCTGGCCGCACCAGCGCCGGTAGCAGCTGCGGCAGATTTCAGAGCCGCCCGGCGATTTATTTTGGGTTGATCAGACATGACACGCGTTCTATCGAAAATCTACTTGGAGATATCAATTTCATCGAATCAAACGGGTGTCAAAATGAAGCGGAATTTCAGGTTATTCCGACTGTGAAGGCGCCGCAGACGAACTGGCCTTAAGATGGGTGGTCTGGGGGGCGGAGGTGTTGTCTTGGAATCATTTACCTAGAACGGGCACTCCTGCGCGTCCAGTGTTACCGATCTCAGCCAGTAGTGGAGTGCCCGTCCTAGGTCGTCAATCTCGAATCGCCGTCCTTCATTCTGCGCAGTGAAAAAGCACTCAACCTGTCGCCCTGCTGAGGTTGGCTGCATTGTCGGCACCGGCAGAAAACGAGATCAAGCAATGACTGATTCTCCCACGAGGGGAGTTGCGTTCAAGCCGCTTGTTTCAGGTGTCTCTGGCGAAATGTCGTCGTTCATCGTCACGGCTATTGAGTTAGGGACTTCGACACGTCCCATTTCAAAGATTTCAGAATCCAGACCAAATGTAGGCGCTCCGCAAGTGGCCCTTAGCGTGCCACTGAACGGTGTTATTGAAACGCTACGTATGCATATGCATGTTTGCTTCATGCAAATAATAAAACGCACCACAACCAAAGGCCGTGATGCGTTCAAAATTTCTTGTTCGGTCGGACTCGAGTCGAGACTAACGTCCGATCGAAGGAGGGTTGTCGCGTAGGAAGTCACGTGGACCGCGGGTCGTGTAGTACGGGTAAGCGTAACTCGGTGCCATA
>CALDEW010000127.1 GCA_937942355.1 uncultured Pirellulaceae bacterium
CTGTTGTTCGAGCAAGGCCGCCAGATTCCCGCGCGTCCCTACCATATCCGGCTGAACCGACATCGCGTTTCGGTAGGCTTGGATCGCCTTATTGGTTTCGCCTTGCCGCTCAAACAATCCGCCAAGCATCATATGCGCCGACGCTCGGTCTCGATTCGCACCCAGCCGATCCTGATACTTTTTTAGTGCTTTCGCATACAGCCGTCGATCAGCGCTAGAAAGTTGAGCCTGCACCACGCCAGCAGGCAGCAGTGAAATCGCCCAAGCAGATTCCGAAGCAACGCGCGACGATGCATCGCTCAATTTCTCCGTTACACCATTTAACAACCGCTTGAACTCTTCACTACTGCGATTGCTTGCTAAATTGGACAATCTTTCTTGGGCCAAGTTCAGCGCGGCGACTCTGACCAAAACGTCCGAACTTCGCAACGCTTTCAAAATCACGTCGACTTCAACCTCAAGCCCCTGCATAGATTCAACAGCCGTCGCACGCACGACAACAGGAATCCGTTTGTCATTGGCAATCTCCTGCAACACTTCCGCAGAACCTTCATGCTGCCCTTTGGCCAGCAGAGAATAGTATTTCGATTTGGGCGCTGATTGATCTTCGGGATACCACTTTTCGCAAGCCGCTGCCATACTGGCGTTGATCGTGTCAAGATTTTGCTTAACCGCTTCGTTGCCATTTCCGGCAGCGCTGATGTGATCAAGATACTGTTTCAGCTGCGCTGTTTCTGATGAAGGTGGAAGCTTACTTTCGAACTCCAAGTGGCAAGCCGTACATGCATTGGCCGCTCCGGTTTCGACACTGAGCCTCGGGTCGGGAACACGGAAACTATGATCACGTCGGCCGTCGAGATCCATATAATGGGTCGTCGCCATGTGACAATTCACGCACGCGGCGCCTTCGGTTCCCATTTTGTGATGGTGATGGTTTTCTGAATCGTACTTACCGCCAGCATGCTGATGGCAGGACGTACAAACTTGATTACCCGTGTGAATCAATTTGGCCGAATGGGGATCGTGACAATCAGTACAGCGAATCCCATTGTGATACATCTTGCTTTGCAAAAACGATCCATAGACGTAGTCCTCGTCGCGAATCTGCCCATCGACGTGGTAAATCGGAGGCGTTAACAATTGCAAAGCGTAGTAGTCATCAAAATTACAGCCCGGTTGAAAGCCGTCTTTCACGATTCCGCGGCGTGAGTGACAGGGCGCGCAGGCTTGGACTTGAGGCACATTGGAATCGGACTTCAGCTTCGCCAAACCGTAGCCATGATTTCGATCCCAAAACAAACTGCGCTCGTTGGCTAACTCAACGTGTAAACTCGCTGGGCCATGACATGCTTCGCAACTGACGTCGATCTCAGAAAATGTTGTGTGGTACTCGTTGGTGGTGACCTGATAGTTTTTCTGTAGATCGGTACTATGGCACTCGGCGCAAGACGTGTTCCAATTCTGCGTGATCCCGGTCCAGTGCAACGGATCGTCGGGCGTCAGTTTTTCTTTCACATCGGGCGGGGAAAGATAAAACCACTTCTCGTTTTCGGTGTCCCAAGAAACGCGTAAAACCTGCACTCGACCAATCGCACCAGTCTCAGCAACATCGGATCCTGTCGGTGGATCAAGTTCGACCATGTACTGCTGCAAAGGAGTGAAACCGAACACATACTTCACTTCAAAATCAGCCATCTGGCCGTCGGGACCTTCGGTGTTGATCATGAACCGGTCACCATCGCGGAACATACGCGACGTAATACCAAAATGCTCAATCGTTTGATCATTGAAGTCGCCCAGCACCGACGTTTCTGTCGCCAAATCCATGGCTTTGTCGTGGTGCGAATCTACAAATCTGTCAGCTTCAGCTTGGTGGCACTCCGCACATGACGATCGGCCGATGTACGACTTTTGAGCATCGACAGGATGCGCCTGATACCAGTCTGCCAACAGGTAGCCCGCCAGCAATACGATCAAAAGAATGGGCAGGGATAGAAGAGTTATTCGATTCATAGATTAAATTCCGCTATCATCGTAACTCGAAGACGGCACTTCTACCAGATAAAGCATCGGCATCAATGAGCATTGGCATCAGTGGGTGAGACGGTCGCAGACCGAGGTCGCCGATAGGGTTAAACCAATGGAATTAAATCTCGCAAGCTTGACCGCCTTGGTCCGAACCGCACAGGACGATCAAATTCGCGCGCTCGATCAATGGCCTGGCAAACAAACGTCATCCGCCGAACACTTTTTCGTGATGCATGCCCGGAGCGAAACACTTTTGAGGAACGCTCCTTCGACCGCCGTTATCAGTTCGCGATTGCCCAAGATTCTCGATTCGCACCGGCAATGGTTTGACGCCATTCGGACCGTCGGTGTGAAAGTCAACAAATCGCAGGATGTTCTCCTGACCGGCGTTTCGACCGCCGCTCACGCCTGTTGTATGCGATTGGCAGAATTGTTTTCTATTGATTGTGTGTCGATTGAGCAACTTTCATTTGAAGGTTTCAAGAAAATCGTGAAGAAAACGGAGCTACAGCGCGAGTTATCAACCGGGCGTGTTTTCTGTGTGACCCAACAGAAAATGAAAACCGATCAAACGCTGGCTCAACTGGCGGACACCGTTTTCGCCCTATCTATTAGTAAGAACGGAAACGCCGAAGCTGCGTTGCGTCGCAGGTTGGACTCTTGCGGACCGCCGGCAAAAACTTTTGTTCTCAATGACAACTCGATGACTCGCAGTTCTGTTGGGCAACGGTTGCTTGAAAGTGGCGCAGTGGATTGGCTGTTGATTGACAAAGCGGATGAAGCAAAACCGACGACGTCGAGCGTCGGACAATATCGGAAACGATCCTTGTCCGATCTGGACCAGTCGGAGTATCTGGTGCATTGGACGCGCGCCAGGTCGGGACCGTGGCCAGACCAACGCGACGATCAGTACTGGGACGACCTGATTTTTGCGACCGGAGGGCACAATCACAGCGACGTGTTTTCACTGTGCAGGATCCTGGCATCGCAACGCATCATCGCTTCAGCGAATCTGACACGAGATTCGACGCCGGTGGTTTGTTTTTCGGACGTACCGTTGGGAAAATTGCGTGACAAAACCGTGTTTCGTAAACATTTGCATCGTTGGGACTTCCTCCCCTATGGCATTGCGATCAAACGCAGTGTGTTGAGAAAACAATTCGATTGTCGCCGGGTCATCTACGGAGACGAAAACACTTGGAAATCGTTGTCCGATTCCGACCGGCCCTTTTTTCAGCTCAAAGAAACCACCAATAAGAAAATCGACTGGCAGGAGGAATCCGAATGGCGAGTCGTTGGGGATGTGAACCTGCGAAAGATTGAATTGAGCGACGCGATTGTGTTTGCCGGCGACGAAAACGACTTAGAGAAGTTGTCTCAGCTGAGCTTATTTGATCTGATAGTGATTTGAGCCAACAGCGGCAAATGCGAAATAGGGAGTGCGGAATGCGGATTGATCGACTGCGAAATGTAATGGCGGCAAATGGAGCGCCCGGTTTGCTGGTGACTGACATCACCAACATTCGATACCTAACGGGTTTCACAGGAAGTTCCGCGGTGCTCTTGGTGACAGAGAAAGATGCTCTGATTATCAGCGACGGTCGTTACGAAGAGCAGCTTAGGCAACAATGCCCGGATATCGAATCCGCCATTCGTCCGATGACAGAAGCGCTGATTGATTTCACTGCGGGAGTGCTTAAAGAGCGCTGTCCCGACGGCGTGTTCTTTGAGTATGGTGCGATTTCATTGCAGCAATTCGATCAATTGCAACGGGCCTATCAAGGCAATCTTCAGCGCAGTGGGCAATGGATTGAAGAACTCCGCGCCGTCAAAGACGAATCGGAGATCGAACTGATCCGAGAATCAATCGCGATCAATCAAACCGTTTTCCAATCCATTGTTGGCAACCTATCGGCTGCGACCACCGAAAAAGAGATCGCCGCCGAAATCGAGTATCAGGGCCGGCGACTGGGAGCAGACGGCTGTTCGTTCGAACCGATTGTGGCAGTCGGCGAAAATTCGGCGCTGGCTCACTATCGACCCGGCGACATAAAAATTGCCAACGGGCCTTTCATACTGATCGATTGGGGCCTGAATTTTCAGGGCTACGCCAGTGACTTGACACGGATGGTTTTGACGCCAGATACTCCGAAAAAATTAGAAGAAATTTATGATGTAACGCTCGCCGCTCAGCAGGCTGCGATCGAACAGATCAAGCCGGGCGCCTGCGCGAAGGAGATTGACTCTGCCGCACGAGATTTCATTGCTGCGGCCGGTTTTGGTGATCAATTCAACCATGGTTTGGGGCACGGAATCGGTCTTAACATCCACGAAGGCCCAAGATTGTCACCTTCGTTTGAGGGCGCGCTGCAAGCGGGCATGGTCGTGACGGTCGAACCGGGAATCTATCTGCCGGGTTTTGGCGGGGTAAGAATCGAAGACGATGTGCTGATCACCGAATACGGCTGTGAAGTGCTCAGCAATTTGCCCAAAGAACGAAAACAATGCGTTGTTCCGCTTTAAATATGTAGCCATTTTGAGATACAATGACGCCCGCTGACCGGAAGGATATTCACTGGTCAGGCGTATTAAAAAACTTGGTTCTTCAGAATACTTAATGGTAATTTCGTAAAACGCGATAGATTGTAGGGCCGGTTCCTACCGGCCACGCCGCTCCCTTACCAAAGAAGGCCGGTGGGAACCGGCCCTACGAGAAATGCTCAACCACTGAAGTCCCGGAAGACCCAAAAACTTAGGTTCTACACCAAAACAGTCCAACTTAAACCAATGCAGCGGCCGGCAACGATTGCCGGCTATTTAACTGCGGAGAAATAAATGGCGAAAGCAAAAGAAGAGACATCCGTTTTTGACGTAAACAAAGTGCGTGAATTGATCGAGCTGATGGAAGAGCACGATTTGAATGAGGTGGATCTGAAACAATCGGATCAGCGCATCCGCCTACGACGCGGCGGTGAAATGACCATCGCTCCACCGGTCGCCCGAGCAGCGGCACCGGCTCCCACTGCGGCGGCTCCAGCGCCTACGGCAGCCGCAGCAGCCGCCCCCGCCGCCAGTGACGACCACGACTTGATTCTTTCGCCAACGATCGGAACGTACTACTCACGTCCCAAACCCGACGCCAAGGATTTTGTGAAGGTCGGCGATAAAGTGACTCCGGATACGATCGTTTGCTTGGTCGAAGCGATGAAAATGTTCAACGAAATTCCAGCCGGAGTTTCAGGAACGATTGTTGAGATCTTGGTCAACAGCGAAGACGCCGTGCATGTTGACATGCCGTTGTTCCGCATCTCGAAAAATTAATCAGCTTTCACCGATTGAACTAACGACGCATGTACAAACGTATTTTGATCGCCAACCGAGGCGAAATTGCTCTCCGTATCATTCGCGCTTGCAAAGAGATGGGCATCGAAACGGTGGCTGTTTACAGTCGCGCCGACAAAGGCAGCGCGTATCTCGATTTAGCCGACCAAGCCTTTTGCATTGGCGGCGAACGAGCCACCGATAGCTACCTGAAGATTGACCGCATCATCAGCGCGGCTGAAATCGGAAACGCGGAAGCCATTCACCCCGGTTTCGGTTTTCTGTCGGAGAACGCCCACTTCAACGAAGTCTGTCGGGACTGCAATATTGACTTCATCGGACCCTCTCCCGAAGCGATGCAAATGCTGGGCGATAAAAACACGGCGCGATCGTTGGCCCGAAAGGCCGATGTTCCGGTCGTGCCCGGTAGCGCGGGATTGATCACCGACAATAATCAGGCCGTGAAAGACGCGCGGGAAATAGGGTACCCCATTTTGGTAAAAGCGACCGCCGGTGGCGGCGGAAAAGGCATGCGTGTCGCCGAAAATGAACCGGACTTGGTCAACGCCCTTGAACAGGCCGCTCAAGAAGCTCAAGCAGCCTTCGGCAACGGCGGTGTGTATCTGGAAAAATTCATCGACCGTCCTCGCCACGTCGAAGTTCAGGTCTTGGCGGATCAGCACGGGAACGTCGTCCACCTCTGGGAACGCGATTGCTCGACTCAACGCCGGCACCAGAAACTGGTGGAAGAAGCTCCGGCGCCGACACTGCCTCCCGAGAAACGCAAAGAAATCTGTGACGCTGCGGTGCGGATGGTCAAGGCCGCTAACTATTCCAACGCAGGCACCGTCGAATTTATCGTCGACAAGGATCACAACTTCTACTTCATTGAAGTCAACGCGCGTATTCAAGTCGAACATCCCGTTTCGGAAATGGTGACGGGCATCGATCTAATCCAGCAGCAGCTTCGTGTCGCTGCGGGCGAAAAACTGGCGTTCAGCCAAGACGAAATTGATTGTCGCGGCGTTGCGATGGAATGCCGAATTAACGCCGAAGATCCTGACAAGAATTTCCAACCCTGCCCGGGTGTGATCAAGCAGATTCACATTCCCGGTGGGTTAGGTGTGCGTTGGGAATCTCATGTACATGCTGGTTACACGGTGCTGCCGTACTACGATTCGATGATCGGCAAACTGATTGTGCATCAGCCCACGCGAGCCCAAACGATTGCCACCATGATTCGATCGCTGAAGGAACTGCGCGTTGAGGGCATCAAGACAACCGCCGATTTTTTGGTCAAGGTTTTGCAATGCGAGGACTTTCGTGATAACAAAGTCGACACAAAATGGGTTGAACGGGATTTCTTGGCGCAGTGATTCGTTGAGTCCTTAGCAATTCGCCAAACGCGATTTCACGTTGTAGCTACGCTCGACAGAGCGTGGGCTCGACAACACGATCAATGCTTCCACCGTCTGGCGACGGTAGCTACGTTGGCGGTGGCGACGGCGACGGTGTTCGACTGAGTCGCCTCTGGATGTTAAGTTAACCGCAAAAGGTGGTTTAACGCGGTTGAACTACGGCTTTGGATCGGTTGTTGAGCTGTTTTATCTGATCGTGCGATTTAGCCGCTACAACTTTGGCGCTGATTTAATAAACTTACGACTCTACATTTTTCATCCATTTTCACCCTATCGTTTGAGGCTAATTCGTGGCTAATACGCTATCTCCACCCGTACGTCCGGATCACACATTTAAAAAGGTAGCTATCCTTTTTTCGGGAGGCCCGGCCCCCGCAGCGAACGCCGTTATATCCGCCGCAGCAGCTTCGTTTCTTCGAGCTGGCGTAGAAGTCATCGGTATCAAGCACGGATACTCCGCATTGGCGGAATACGATGGCAGCACGGCGCTCGAAGAGGGTAAGGACTACATTTACCTGACTCACAAAGTTCTCGGACGAACCCGAAATTCTCAGGGCATCATGATCGGCACCGCCCGCACCAACCCTGGAAAATATATCAGCTCGCCTGCGGACATTGACGATTCTGATAAGATCGCGCCGATGAAAAATGTCGTCGCAGGACTCAAGTCGATCGGGGCTGACGCGCTGATTTCAATCGGTGGTGATGACACGCTCAAAACCGCCAACAAGTTCAAACTGGTCCAAGAAAAACATGGCGAAGGCAAGATTCTGCCCGTCGTTCACTTGCCCAAAACAATCGACAACGACTACCACGGAATTGATTTCACATTTGGTTTCTTCACCGCCGTCGACTTCATTGCGACTGAATTACGGACGCTGATTCACGACGCCGAAGCAACGCGTTCGTATTTCTTGACCGAAACCATGGGCCGCAGTGCTGGATGGTTGTCTTACGGTGCTGCGATCGCGGGCGAAGCCTCATTGGTGATCAGCGTGGAAGACGTGATGGCCGGTTTCCTGATCGACGAAACCTACACCGACTCCAACGGCGATTCCAAAACACGAAAATGCATGGACATGGACCGAGTGATTGGCCGTATCGTGAAAACGATGTTGGCGCGAGAGTCCGAAGGCAAAGAGTACGGCACAATCGTCGTCGCAGAAGGCTTGGCGGAATACCTTCCGTTTGCCCATGTCGAAGGTGTCGAACGTGACGATCACGGCCACATCAACATCTCGAAAGTCAGCTTGTTCTCGATCCTGTCCAAGGCCGTGGAGAAGAGCTACGAAGAAAAGACCGGTCGTGTCCGCTTGGTCAAAGGGCTTCAGCTGGGCTATGAAGCGCGCTGTGCTAAACCGCATGCGTTTGATGCAATGCTCGGCAGCCAGTTGGGCGTTGGCGCCTTCCGCGCTCTGGCCGAGAAAAAACTCAACGGCGTCATGGTCAGTGTGACCGGGCAGTTGGACCTGCACTACGAGCCCTTTGAGAACTTGGTTGACCCAGAAACGCTTGTCACCGTCGTGCGTTACATTAACACGGACAGCGACTTCCACCGCTTGGCACGGTTCTTGGAAACTCACGTCAACGAATAATCGCTGGCGGTGAAATTCGATTAGCAAAAAAGCCGGACCCGTAAAATGGTCCGGCTTCTTTTTTAGCAGCGTTGTAAAAAACGGATGGCAATTTCGGCGGGACAACGGGGAGCGAATTTATTCTGCCGAGAAATTACCATCCATTGGAAGGATGTGCTGCGATCGGTTGGGGACTTTGGAAATTTGCGGGATGCTCATTCGAAGACCAGTTACCGAAACTCAGTGATTGGCAATCTTCATTTTATAGTTCGAAATCGTCTTCAGCCTCGTCATCCAGATCTTCCTCAGACTTCTGAGCGACTTTGGGCTCGTACATTGAAACAAGAGGCGTTTCAATTTGACGGTATCCCAATCGAGTGATCACTTCGAGGATTTCGCTGCACGTTGGGAACATGCGGCCACTGGCGCGTTTGTATTCGTCCATGGCTTGCATGAATTGAACTTCAGGATCTGAGTATTCACGTTCGCAAGTCGTAGGGTCGATCTGACGACGGCGTTTGCGGCGTTCGACTGTGGGCTTGACGGTGCTCTTTCGACGGCCCGTTTCGTTCATCAGCTCCAACTCCTCCGGGCTGACTGGCTGCTTTGTGGCCTTGGTCTTTTTCGTTGTCTTGGTTGCCTTAGACTTGGCTTTTGTTTTAGCCGTTGTTTTGGTGGCTTTTGCTTTAGTGGCAGTTGCTGTTGATTTGGACTTGGCCATGGGGAACTTTCGCTTTGCTGAGGTCAGGGGAAACCGTTCTCTGTGATGTGTAAAGTCAACGTTCCGTCGCTAACGTTGAAAAAATACAGCGCCTGGAGAAGATGTTGTGACAAAATGGAAAGAACCGGTCAGTTAATGACCTCCGGTTAGATAAAAGGGCCGATCGTGCGGGTTGTAGGGAGATGTCACAGTTTTCGCCGCCGTAGACACGTGGAAAAGGAATCTTTCGAGGAAAACCGCCCGTTTTGCAAGATCGGGGGATAGCTGAGACTTACACCCAGTGGGCCTTACTTCGCAGATGTTAGCTGCGGGTGTAGCTGAGCGAAAAGAAGAAACATCGGGAAAACGCGATCCCACGAACCAGCGGCTAGCGCCTCGCCGCTAACAGCTTGAACCTTTCGGCGCAAAGCCCCTCCGGTACCTAGTCCTGTGTTCCAACTTAAATTTAGGGTTGGAGGTAGTGGATGAGGCAACGAGTCCTGCCCCTCCTTTACCCTTTGATGTTGCATTTACTGCATCGTTTAATGCAGCCGCAGGATTCGTGGCCTCATCCACGCGTGAGCCGCTGGCTCACGAGCTAAGTCGTTGGGAGTGTAAGCTCCCGACAATAAACGGAGAGATCGTTTCGGCGATCGAAACCTACCCGGGCTGATTCGTGTTGGTCTGGAACCTG
>CALDEW010000128.1 GCA_937942355.1 uncultured Pirellulaceae bacterium
GCGCCGGTACTGCGTCCGATCCAATCGCGCTGCAGTTTCTTAATCCCTTCGGACCAGTCCAGTGACTCAAGGTCTTTTTCCAAACGATCGGCGTAAGCCGTGATCCGCAACATCCACTGCCGCAGCGGTTTCCTCACCACCGGATGGCCGCCCACTTCCGATTTTCCGTCGATGACCTCTTCGTTGGCCAGCACCGTACGCAACTCGGGACACCAGTTGACCAAAGCTTCGGTTTGATACGCCAAACGAAACTCGTCTTGGTATTTGCGAATTTCATCATCGCCAGCGGCCTGCACTTCCGCTGGAATTGGTAATTCGCTGATCGGACGGCCCGTTTGCTTATCAATGTCGTACCATGTGTCAAACAACACGGTGAAGATCCACTGCGTCCACCGCACGTAGTCCATGTCGGTCGTCGAAATCTGCCGGTCCCAGTCGTAGCTGAAGCCCAGCATTTTCAGTTGGCGCACAAAATTCTCAATGTTGCGTTCGGTCGAATCGCGCGGGGGAGTGTTTGTCTTTTTCGCGTACTCTTCGGCGGGAAGGCCAAAGGCGTCAAAACCCATCGGGTGCAGCACCGATGTGCCTGTCATGCGGGCGTGTCTGGCGACGATGTCAGTGGCGGTGTAGCCCTCGGGGTGGCCCACGTGCAATCCCTCACCGCTGGGGTAGGGAAACATGTCGAGCGCGTAGAGTTTCTTGCCGGTGATAGTCTCCGGCGTTTTGAAAGTTTTATTATCGGCCCAGTACTTTTGCCATTTCGGTTCGATTTGCTGCGGGATGTAACGTGCCACGGAGTCAGTTCGCTTTCTTGGTTTGCTGTATAAGTTGCCTGAGATTCTAACAAAGAGGGGCAGGGCGGTCGATGGTTCGGTCGGCACAGAAAATACACAGGTCGCGGCGCCGAGCAGTGGACGAGGCCACGAGTCCCTGCGGAACTCACTTCGGGTTTGGCGGACTCTGTTTGTTAGCGGCGAGGCGCTAGCCGCTGGTTCGTTGCGTCAAGTTTTCACGATGATTCGGGAAAGACATCCGCAACCCGCGGCTAGCGCCTTGCGGCTCAGTCCCTTTAATAAAGTCCGATAAAGGCCGCTATTCACGTCCCCAGCAACGTCTTCACCGCGTCGCCAATATCGTCGGCGCGCATGAGCGATTCACCGACCAGCATCGCATCAACGCCGTTTCCTTCAAGCATCTCAACATCATCCCGCGTGTAGATGCCGCTTTCGCTGACGAAGGTAACCGACGATGGCAAAAGTTGTTTCACCTTAACGCTGTGATTGAGGTCGACCTCAAAAGTGTTGAGGTCACGATTGTTGACGCCGACCAGTACCGGATCGGCGGCCATCACTTTTTCGATGTTCTGTGCGTCGTAAAGTTCAACCAGCGGCGTCATCCCAAGTGAGCAAATCCGTTTGTGCAGGGCGATCAGCTGGTCATCCTTAAGACATTCGGCGATCAACAGTACCGCATCAGCACCGGCGGCCCGGGCCTCGAAGACCTGGTATTCGTCGATGATAAAATCTTTGCGTAACAGCGGGGTGTCAACCTGCTGGCGAATCGCCGTGAGATAGTCCAGATGTCCTTGGAAGAAATTTTCGTCGGTCAACACGCTGATGCAGGACGCTCCAGATTGGGCGTAGGTTTGAGCGATGGTGACCGGGTCGAAGTCAGCGCGAATGATGCCTTTAGAGGGGCTGGCCTTTTTGACCTCTGCGATCAGCGCGATGCCGTCAGTTTTCTGCAACGCGGCTAAGAAATTCCGTGGGTCGGACGCCTTTTGGGCGGCTGCGGCAACGTCCTGCATCGGCCGCGCGGCCTTCGCGGAAGCGATTTCAGACAGCTTGTGATTGACGATTTTTTCAAGGATTGAGTTCAATGCGTTTCCGTGCAGGAGATTCCGGTTAACTAGTGACGGCCCATTCGGTCTATTAAAAGTTACGAATCTGCACCAAGAGAGACAAATGATCAACCCGCCTACGCTGAAACTTTTCGATGACGCCAAAATTGGCTACCGCTTGAAGGCTACGATGGAAGTTCAACGTCCAATCGCGGAAGTTTTTCAGTTCTTTTCGGATGCCAAAAATCTCGAAGCGATCACGCCTCCATGGCTAAATTTCCGGATTCTGACGCCGATGCCGTTTCAAATTAGCGCAGGATCCTTGTTGGACTACAAAATTCGCTTGCACATGATCCCAATCAAGTGGCGGACGGAGATCTGCGTTTGGCAGCCGCCTCACCGATTCGTCGACCAACAATTAAAGGGCCCTTATAAAAAGTGGTACCACGAACACACATTCTTCGATTTGGGCAACGGCGTAACTTCTGTGGTCGACAATGTGCATTACATTCCGCGTGGCGGAAGTCTGATTCATCGCTTGGTAGTGAAACCCGATTTGCAAAAAATCTTCACCTACCGGCAAGAAAAGCTCACGGAGATTTTCGAACAAAACGATCCGTCGCCGTCTGCTCGTCAAATCGCGTCATCTGTGCTGACCTAATATTCTAACGCGGCTCAATTTTCAGGTTGACGCTCTGAGGGAGCGAATCAGTGGGGCAGGTTTTTAACCTGCCATACCAATGGCTTCAGCAGGTCGAAAACCTGCCCCACGCAATTAATACTGGCATTGTCGAGACGATTGATGAGTGGAGGCATGCGTCGCGAAACGGGTTGCCAAACTACTTATCAAGAACCCACCGGTTGGGATGGGGGTTGTTCGAAGCTTGGTTCGAGTTCGGTTTGCAGATCACTGAGGGCTTTTCGCATTTTAGCCAACTGAGGCGCGAATTCCGAGTTCGCGGAGAGATCGTTATTTTCAAAGGGATCACGTTCTAAGTTGTACAGTCGCTCAACGCCAATCTTGGGGTAAGAGATCAGCTTCCATTGGTCCACGGTGACCATCCGCTGCTTTTCCATGTACGCACCGTAGATCGCAGAGTAGTGCTTTTTTGTTTCTCCGTGTAGCACCGGAAGTAAACTTTTGAAATCTACCCCTTCGGTCGATGCGCCGGCAAGGTCCAGCGCCGTAGCCATTGCGTCCTGCAGATAGATCGGCGTATCAACTTGGGTTCCCGCTTCGATGTCTGGACCGACAACGAAAAACGGAACGCGGACGCTATGGTCATACATGTTCTGTTTGCCAGAAAGCCCGTGCCGTCCAACCGCCAGACCATGGTCGGCGGTGAAGACAACGTAAGTGTTTTCCGCCTTGCCTGTTTTCTCCAACGCATTCATGACTCTGCCAACCTGATCGTCCATATGCGTGACGATAGCAAAGTACTCTTGGCGGTGAACCTTGACGGCGAACTCCGTCCGGGGGTAGGGCATTAGCTTTTCATCACGCAGTCCCAAACCACAGATCTTGTCGGCGTGTGGGTATTGAGGCAAAAAATTCTCTGGCAGCTTGATCCGATCCAACGGGTAGCGGTCGATGTACTCCTTGGGCGATTGGCGAGGGTCATGGGTTGCGTTGAACGCCAGATACATAAAGAAAGGCTTGTCGTGCTCGGCCGCGGCTTCGAGAAATTCGATTCCGTCGTTGGCAATGACTTCACTCCAGTGCGTGCCACCTTTCCAGAATCCACCGTTGGATTTATCCCAAGGTTTCCAGCCGTTTTGGTAGTCGTCTTCATCAAGCGGGCGATTGTATCCGTAGCCTTTGGGTTTTCCTTGGGATCCTTGGCTTCTGAAGTCCTGGGGCATACCCCCGCGCACATTTTTGACTACGTCAAACAAATCGTCTGGCTTTACATTGGGCACATGCCACTTGCCAGTCATGTAAGTTTGATAGCCGGCGGTCTGCATCCGCTGCGACCACATCTGTTTTTGTTCTATGGCGGGCTCTATGCTGTCTTGGGCTTGCCAAAGAAAACGGCCGGTGTTGAGCATCGTCCGACTGGCGGTGCAAACGGCGCCTCCCCAAGCCCCCATGTTATATGCGCGCGTGAAACTGGCTCCCCGCCGCGCTAATTTGTCAAGGTTAGGCGTGTCAATGTCCAGCAACCCCGCAGCTCCGATCGTCTCAAAGCTCATGTCGTCGGCAAAAACGAACAGGACGTTGGGTTGCTCCGCGCCTGGCTGCGCCAAAGCGGATGCGTTGTTGAATAACAATGCGGCGCAAAATGTCGCCGCGAACAATGTAGATCGTCTTCGAAGGTTCATAGTTTTATTAACTCAGTTTTTACCGGAAGGGACCGCATTATTTTTTGCGATTTGCTTCGGGGCTGTTTACTCAAGATCACGTTGGGTTTTCCATGGTGCGCTTTGCAGTATACATGCAATGGCTCTTTCTTGGCCAACGGAACGTCTGGGTTTATCATCAAAGGCCGGGCATCATCCCGGTAATTCTCAGCAGGCCTGGTCATCGCCTTGGAGGACGCTGCCATTTTCGTTGTGCGCGGTGGCGAAGCTTAACCCACTAGGATTGCAACAAACGCGGCGATATCGAAGAAGTTCACTTCACCGTCCTGATTGCAATCTGCTTCGCTGAGATAATGGCCGGAGGACAGCGTATTAAGAAACGGAGTGATGTCCAGAAAGTTAACTTCGCCGTCCAAATTGCAATCACCCAAAAGCGTGGGCAGGCCAAGGGCGACGACGATGGTAAGCGTTACCTCGTTATTTTCAAAGGACCAAGCGTATGTCCCTTCGGTCAAACCGAGGTCAACGAAGCTGGTGTTAACGAAGGTCATTTCACTGGCAAGAAGGTCACCCGAAACATAACCTAGGGGAACGGCGATGTACGGAGCATGGCCAACAACGGGGTGCAATGGATTGGCCGCAAAGCCATGCACATCACCGGAACCTGTATTGGGTAAGGAAGTAAAAGATTCGAAGCCGAATGACGATGGACCCGCAACGGGTTCAAAGTCGGGGTTGAAGTAAACTTCGACCGTTTGATTTGCGGTGTTTGGATCAAACGGAAATCCGATTGTCAAGTTTGCATTTTCGGTCGGATTTGCGGCGGGGGCTGGCTGTACCGCGCCGCCAAAGACTTCGGTGGAGCCCAGCACAAGGCTCGTCGTGTCGACGGAGCCTGAGGATGTGACGACAACATCATTACCAATTTGCAAAATCTCGATTGATAAATCACCCCAAGTTGTTTGCCAAAGGGGCCAGGAAATCGTGGCAAGGGCGATGAGAAAAATAGAGGTCTTCATGAACGCCTGGATGGATTAAGTTGACGCTGAACCGATCTAAAGAACTTGAGTGAGTTAGAAAGTTTTGGACGGATAGGATTTATGAACCTTGCCAGAACGCCTCGGTGTTGTGATTTAGTTTTGCGCCAGAATGTCTATAAACGCAATGATGTCTAAAAAGTTCACAACGTCGTCTTCGTTGCAATCGGCTTGTTCGAGGAAAGTATTAGCTTTCAGTATTGCGATGAACGGCGCGATATCCAGCATGTTAACTTCGCAGTCTTGATTGACATCACCCAAGATGGTGGGCTTGGGGGCGCTGAAAAATAAGAAACCTTCATTGGTCGCGGCATAGAATGTGCTGATCAAAAAGTCGGCCGCGCCATCGCCGTTGACATCTCCGTCGGCCCTTGCGGAGAATCCGAACTGGGCGTTAGCTGAATTACCATCAAAGGTGTTTAGCACCCTGCCATCTGCTCCCGAAAGCAACCGGGCACTACCGCTGTCGGTGCCGTTGTTGTCATCCAAAGGGGCTCCCACAATCACGTCGGCAACTCCATCGCCGCTTGCATCGCCAACGCCCGTCACGGAGATGCCGAATAGGTCGCCTGCGGAATCACCGTCGAAGTGGTAGATGATGCTGCCGTCGGATCCAGAGAATACCACCGCGCTCCCGCTATCGGTGCCGTTGTTGTCATCATAGGGTGCTCCCACAACCAGATCATCAAACCCATCGCCGTTGACATCACCCGCGCCGATTACGGAGGTGCCAAACTGGTCGCCCGCGGATTGGCCATCGAAGCTCAGCAGCACGCTGCCGTCAGATCCGGAAAATACTCGGGCACTCCCGCTGTCTGGGCCGTTGTTGTCATCAAAAGGGGCTCCCACAATTACGTCAGCAATTCCATCGCCATTGACGTCGCCGGCGCCGCTGACGGAGCCACCGAACAAGTCGCCTGTTGAATCACCGTCGAAGTTGTAGATGACACTGCCGTCGGATCCCGAGACCACCCGGGCGCTGCCACTGTCGGTGCCGTTGTTGTCGTTAAGTGGAGCTCCCTCAATCAGATCATCGGTTCCATCACCATTGATATCGCCCGTGTCGCTGGCTGATCTTCCAAAGAGGTCACCGGCTGAATCTCCGAAGAAGTTGAACAGAGCACTGCCGTCAGCTCCGGAGAACACTCGCACACTACCGTTATCTAAGCCGCCGGTATCATCGCTTGGGGCGCCCACGATAAGATCGACGGTTCCATCACCATCAAAATCCGCGCCGCAGGTTGACCGGCCAAAAGAGTAACCGGCGGAATCCCCATCCAAGCTGTAGAGGATGGTACCGTCAACTCCCGACAACACCCTGACGCTTCCGCTTTCTGCGCCATTGTTGTCGTCTCTGGGAGCTCCCACAATCAGATCAGCATTTCCATCGCCATTAACATCTGCGGCGCTAACGGATCGGCCGAAAATATCACCAGCGGAATCACCAATGAAGTTGTACAGCATCGAGCCGTCAAATCCTGAGAACACGCGCGCGCTACCGCTGTTTTCGCCATTGTTGTCATCAAGCGGGATCCCCACGATGAGATCTGCGAACCCATCACCATTAACATCGCCCGGGCCACCGACGGCTCTTCCCATAAAGTCGCCTGCGGAATCCCCGTTGAAGGTGTAGAGGACGCTGCCGTCGGCCCCCGAGAGCACCCTCGCACTGCCGCTTCTATCGCCGTTGTTGTCGTCCCCGGATGCCCCCACAATCAGATCAGCAAACCCGTCACCGTTGACATCGCCCGCATGGCTGACCGAGAAACCAAACTCGTCGCCGGCTGAATCGCCATCGAAGTTGTAGAGCACTGCCCCGTCGGCTCCCGAGAACACCCGAACGCTTCCGCTGTTGGAGCCATTATTGTCATCGCCTCGAATGCCCACAATTAGATCCGCAACTCCGTCCCCATTAACATCGCCTCCGCCGCTGACTGCGGCACCGAATTCGTCGCCCGTGGAATCGCCATCGAAGTTGTAGAGGACGCTGCCGTCAGATCCTGAGAGCACACGCGCGCTACCGCTGTTGGTGCCGTTGTTGTCGCCGCCAGGGGCGCCTACGATCAGGTCCGCAAATCCATCGCCATTAACATCTCCGGCACCGCTGACAGAGAACCCGAAAAGGTCTTCGGCGGAATCCCCTTCGAAGAGGTAAAGCACAGCGCCGTCAACACCTGAAACCACCCGTGCGCTACCGCTGTTATTGCCGTTCTTGTTATCAAGTGCGGCCCCCACAATCAAATCGTCAAACCCATCTCCGTTGACGTCACCGGCGCACCTGACTGATTCGCCAAACGAGTCGTTAGTTGATTCACCGGCGATGGTGAATAGCGGGGCATGCGTGAAAGTTTGTGCGTACGTTGGAGCAACTGTCAACGCACACCAGGCCAGCGTGCAAAACGAAAAGCGATAGGTGACTTGTTGAATATTCATAAGATCAATTTTAGCAAAAGAGAAAAGGTGATTGTTGCTTCTTATTGCTATGTTTTCACTATTTTCGAACGAACAAGGAGGGTTTTGAAAAATGCCTTCTTAGAAGAGTTTGTGAGTGAGTTCTTGCTCTGGTAGCTGCGAATACGCTTGAGATGGTATTCCGGCAAAAGGGTGAGCTTGACGGTCTGTTTGTCGCAGAGATTCTCAGGACGCTTGAGCAGCTTCCTAGTTGCCGGTTAGAAAGGTGATAAACGGGGCGATGTCTAGGAAGTTCACGACACCATCTTCGTTGCAGTCTGCTTGAATGAGAAACTCGCCAGTTGTCAGGAATCCGATGAATGGCGCGATATCCAAAAACGTTACTGCTCCGTCAAGGTTGGCATCGCCCAAGACGGGAGGAGGAACAACGAACGTAGTTGCAATCGTTTCATAGCCCAGGTCTCTAAAAATTCCCAGCGACGTATCGGAAAGAAAATTTTGGAAGGGATCGTTGGCGTTGGTTGTGTTGGAGACGACCGGAGACATCAGATCATTTCGAATAGCGCGACCGAAAGCGTCCGTCAACAGATTGTCTTCATCAAGGTGACCATTAAACACTTGAATTCCACCTGGGAAGGTTTCATTTTGTAGTGGTACGAACAAGGCCGCAGAATCGTATTCGGCTTGGTAGGCTGCCACACCTTCACTGCCGATGTACTCACCTCGATTGGGCGAAAGCGAGTTTAAGTCAAATAAAGTCCCGAAGCCCAACACATGCCCAACCTCATGCTTGAGCACGTCAAAGATGAGATTCGTAGAAAAATCTGCCGTGTCAATTGTCACTACACCAGCAGAAGAATTGAATTGATTGTCAGTGAGAAATGTGAACCCACCTCGAGTGACGGAAAAACCGCCCGGCCCGGCCTGCGCCAACACATTGCTGGGACCGTCGATGGCCGCCGCTTCTACGATGATATCAATGCCGTCGAGGTCTACGCCAGGTTGATAGCCGGTGATGATCGTTTCCCAAAAACTCTTGGTCGCGGCCAATGTTGGTGCCAGTTCAGTGCGCTGTTGAGACGTCAGCGCGGAGTCGTTAAACCGCACTTCAAACACTCCCGGAGTTTGAGCTGAAGCGTTGGTCGCAAACGTTATCAACAAGGCTACAAAAACGAATGATGTCAAAAGTGAACTTCTTCTCATGACTTAGTTCTCCATCAGAGGATTTTTCGCGGCGGGGGGAGGGGGAGCACATAGTTTAGCCGTCAGCGGCCATTTGGCGACGGAAAATTTTGGAGGAAATGATATTTCCGGTGCGTTGTTGCTGCGATTGAAACGGCGGTCCCGCTTCTATGAATTGTCAGATGACATGATGAAAATAAATGGAGCGACATCTAAAAAGTTCACTTCATCGTCTTGGTTTAAATCTGCTTCGATTTGGAAATCTCCGGCGGCCAACAACTCCACAAAAGGTGAAATGTCCAGAAACCCAACGGTGCCGTCTCGATTAATGTCACCTAACAACGGGGCTGCCTGCAGGTTCAGTGACTGCGCAAAGACGAGATTGTCAACTTGAAGCTCGTACAGATACTCCGGCAGTTCGACGGTGCTATAGACTTGACCCGTATCGGCGCTGATCATTCCCAAGGTCGTACCTGAAACATAACTGATGAAGGTTCCTGATCTTTGATCAAAAGCAACTCCGCCGATCGCAACGCCCGTATCCTCAAAAGCCGGCGTCGACGAGATGTCATTGACTTCGCCAGTATCTACATCGATCTCGACCAAGAAGTTCTGCATCGAGAAAGAGAAAGGGTCGGTCGTCAGATCGAACATCGAAGTCTGACGAATCCCAAGGAGTCGCTCGTTCGTCCAGTCATATTCAAACGCCAATACTTGACCGTCTACGGAATCCAAATTCGTATTAAACGCCGTCTCTCCCGTCGTCACGTCGATGCCGATGACGGAGGCGGATCCTTGATTGAAACTTAAGAAGATAAAACGGTTGTTGATCGGATCGAAGGTAGAATTGCCTTGCCCGGTTGCTTGGGTGTCTGGCAGTGCGCTAACCAGCACTGTCGCTCCGGTTTCCAAATCCAGTTCGACCAGGTCCAAGTCACCAAGCTCGGGATTCAACGGATCGGATTGATCGCCGGGCGTCAATCGGAGCCCATAAACTTTTCCATTGGCGTAGTTATATTCGATATCGACGATGATGTCCGCAGTCTCGGGGCTGTTTGGCACATCGAGCGTGTTCAGATCAAGGTTGTAGATACGTTGGGTGTTGCTGGCGTCATTGCCCCAGAAGAAAAATTGATTCTGGTCGGCGTTGTAGGTGGAACTTCCCGCCGCGATTGATCGGGCGTCATCAATTGAAAATAAGAAGTTCTGTTCGCCCGTGACAGGATTGACTGACTGCAAATCAATACTATCTACGCCTGCAAAAACATCGTCGTTGAGATTGATGCGTAGTCCGTATAGGACGATGTCGCTTTGTGCAGAAACGCTTTGGGCACTTTGAGCAAAAAGCAGGACACAAAAGAGGTGTAGTATGATAGTTTTCATCTCAATCTTCTCCAATCTGTGCAGTTTTAGAGGGCTCAACCGAGTACAGCAGAGGCAATTCGAGTTTTACTGGTAACCGTTGATTGTAGAAATTTTCAACAGAAAATTCCCTAGCGAAGACTTCCCGCAAAATGCATTGCAAATCACTGGGATACCTAAGTCACTTGGCAGGAGTTCAACCCGCTCGGTCGATGTTATTTCCCCTTTGAAGTTACCCAAAGTTAATAGACAGCAAAATGGGCCGTCAGAATCTTACGGGCTCTCTCACTTGGAACGATTGTTGGTTTCTTGATTACTCGAATCGCTTGTTTCTGCGAAAGTTTCAGAGGGGGATGTTAGACGCTCGTCGTTCCAAAAGACTTTGCAATTGGGCAGGGCGTTTGCAAGTTCTTGTGCGGTTTCGAGGTCAAAGTCTCCCCCGGTTTCCTCGAATCTGATGCTTTCTAACATTGATTGATCGCGAAATCTTTCGATGCCATCAAAGGCATCGCGTTTCAGGCTACTGTGGCTGAAAATAAGCCACTTAAGATTGGCAGTGTGATGTAACAATTCAGTTATCGTTCCTTCAAAACTGTTTACTTTACTGAAGCTCATGTATTCCAGCGATTCAAGTCGCAGTTCCTGAAGGTCAGTTGCGATGGTTCCAACGCCGCCTTTAAAAAAGGCGAAGCTAATTTCAATTGGGGAGATTTTGTTAGTCATCTCCCAGACTACCGATGTCGTCCTGTTGAATGGGGGCGTTAAGAAACGGCCAAGAGTAAGTCCGCGACACGTTCCCTGAGATTCCAAAATCAGATGTGACACTGGTTTCCGCAGATATTATCGAGCGTGTTTCGCCATTTATTCCAGAGTCCACTTTCTGTGGCCGCTTCTCAGGATCATTTTTAGCGTCGTATGAGGCAGGCATCGCAGGCAAATGAGATAGAGAGATGAATTAATCTAATGCTTCGATAGATTATATTCATTTTTTCTGCTCATTGCGATTTAATTTATGGCAAACGTGGTAGAGAAAGCGGTTGGGCGCGAGCCTTCAGTTTGCGTTTGATTTCCACTGCGACGAACCGGGCGACTTGCTCCGCTCCGCTACTTTTCGCCTTATTGGGAAAATTTAACAAACGCGACCTAGTGTTAAGTTAAGCTGCTTGGTTTGGCTGGCTTTGTTTGAGCTCGGCGAAGATCTCATCTAAGTTGATCGTGTCGACCGGTTGCGAGACCGTTGCAAGGTATTCGGTCAGGTACTCGCCGCCGCCTCCGTCGGTAGGATAGATCGCAAAGGCTTCGAAACCGTCTTGCGTTCCTAGAACATCGGTCGTCCGGCGTCCGCGACTGGCTTGGTGTTCCCATGTCCAAAAGGTTACCGATTCGAAAACATCTCCGCGTCCCTCTAACGCCGTGATCACACTCTCAAAAATTGCTTTTTGTTCCAGAGGATCAAAGGCGTAACGATCTTCAGCTCCGGCGTCGACCCAATCACCTGGGGAAACCGACCACGGGGCGCGCGAGGCATAGTTCTGCTGGACGGCGCCGACCTCTTGAAGCACCACAGGCAGATCGAACTCAGCCGCGGCATGTTCGACTTCATCTAAAAAGTCAGTCCAATTGCTCACGAAGCTGTCGAACACTTCAGGAGAAACCTCGCCAACACCGGCAACGGAATCAATGTCGTCCGCAGCGGTTAACCAGCGGTAAGCACTAATTCCAATGAAGTCGATTTCGTCTTGGCTGAACAGCGTGCGATGCCCGCTGTTGGTGAACGCATCGTGATTAGCCGCATAGCCGATTCGGGTTTCGGTGTTGCCTTCGGCGATGAATGTCTCTTCCACCGATTCTAGGAGGCCTTGGAAAAATTCGGCGTTGTTCGGGTTGGCCACCATCGCGTTGAGCTCAGACCCGATGTTGAACCGATCAACACCGTCGATGGCTGCCAGCTCATTTATCCATTGGGAATACTCTGTCTGAAAGACGTATCGCTCTTGTCCGACGGGATCGTAATTGCCGCGCCAGCCTTGGTCGGTTTCGAAAAGCGGCAGAATCGTGACCGAGAGATCTTTTTCGACGGCGTACTCGACGGCCTGCGTGACGGTCCAAACAGACGGCCCACCGCTGATCACTCCTTGGTTCACTTGACGGTAGACGGCGAAGGATACTTCGGTGGCGTTAATCGCGTGCAGTTCATCGACGGCGTTTCGCCATCCTGTTAGAACGTCGTAGCTGTCGTTGGGGTTCTCCGGATCCTGAGCGACAAACGCAGTCACCACGGCTCCCACGACGGGATCGTCAGGCGTTTGTGATTCGTTGGCCGGTTGCAAAATATGTTGACAGAAATCCGCAGGAGCATCCGGTGGAGCCGCACATGCAAATGAGGCCAGCATCGCCCGGGGCTCCAGCGTTTGAAAAGATAGCGGCCTCTGTTTGGATCGTTGGGCCGTCCTTCGTTTGGTGGTCCCTGTGGAAATAGAAGCAATGAGCGAAGCGGCTTTCGAAAGTGCGTTGGAAGAAAACGTGTTTGAAGAAAGTGCGCAAATTGAATCAGGCAAAGTCTTGGTTCCCAGAAAGGTGAGGTGAGGAGAGTCGCGGTGGGTCGCACCTTCGGTTGGGGAAGAGTGAAGGTGGCTCTAACCTGAAAGGTAGGTCACAAAAGCACGCCAGGAGAGAAGATTTTCTAAAAACTTGGGTTTTGCCTCCGCAGATCGGTTTTTCCCGCATGAAATCAAAGTAAAGACGGGCGAAACCGGGCTCAAATTCTAAAACTTGAGGCGGAGCAAAGTTGTCTTTCGGTCTCCGAAAGAACACTCAAGCGCAATCGCGCGCCACAGCGCGC
>CALDEW010000129.1 GCA_937942355.1 uncultured Pirellulaceae bacterium
CAATTCGTTGCCAGAGAAAACTTGGGCGAACCGGGATTGGAATTCGGGAGAAGCGCAATCGTTCGGATCCAGCCCCAACAGTTCTGCTACTTCGGTCGAATGAGCCGCCAACACTGGAGCCTTGACCTGAGCCGGCTTCACCTTGGAATAGCACGCCTCCATCACTTGCCGCCGCGTATTGGATGGGTCGGGGTCGCCCGGTAGATCACGAACGAACCGGTTGTCGAATTGCAGCGACTCAAGTGTGCGGTTGGAGGAAGTCATTCTAATGCTGACGCGGAAAGAAGTTGTGATCGGGAAGTTGTGACGCTTTAGTAAGCTGTTATTATAGCCGATTGCGAAAATATCTGATTGTTAAAAGTCAATTCATGGAAACTGATCTCGAATCCATTCAAGGCCCCTACCCGCGCGTTGCTACGGTTGACGTCGTTGTGTGCACTTGGAATCGAGCGCCGCAATTGTCGGACATGTTGGAATCGCTGACCAAGTTGATCGTGCCCTACGATCGCCAACTGCGCATCATTGTTGTCGACAACAATAGCACCGATGATACGGCGGAAGTTATTCAGCAATTTTCGACTCGCAAATTTTTCAATCGGCACACGCTGCTGCCATTGTTTGAGCCACAACAAGGGCACACCCACAGCCGCAACGCAGCGATCGCTCATCTGGACAGTGATCTGGCAATGTGGACCGACGACGATGTGGCGGTCGATCCGTTTTGGCTGCAAAAGATGGTCGAGTTTGCTGATCTTCATCCAGATACTGCTTTCTTTGGCGGGCCGATTGTGGCCAAACTGTTACCGCGTTGCCCGGATTGGATTGAGGAGAATTGGGAGATCTTAAAAGGCTGTTTTGCGGATCGGCAAATTGGAGACCAGCCCTTGTCGCTGGCGAATGATCGTTTGCCTTACGGGGCAAATTTTGCGGTGCGAACACCGGTTCAAAAAGCGTTTACTTTTGATACGGAACTTGGACGCCGCGCCGAAGACGTTTTGGGCGAAGACGAGCTGGATGTGATGCGGCGGATGTTGGATGCGCAGTTGTCGGGCCATTGGAACCCAGAAGCCCGGGTAACGCACGTCATTCCGTCCGAACGCGTTAACGAAGAATACGTTCGACAATATTTCGTCGGCCAAGGACGAGCCTTAGTTCGCAAGGGGAAGCCTTGGGGCTACACGCGGCGGAAACTGTGGTGGGCATCTCTGTGGAACTATTTGGTGTTCCGATTTAAACGCAAATTCGCGGGTTCTCCAGAGTGGCTGGCCCACTTGATTCGCAGCGGGCTGGCGGAGGGGCAGTATGTTGAAAGTGAGGGAGAGTCGAAGTGATACTGTTGGGCTAAAACTATTGTGAATGAGCTGGCCCTTGGAGGTTTGGTGTGTTCGATTTTTAAACTTGTTTTCAATCGGGCTTGGAAGATCTGAGAAATCTAAAAAATCTAAAATATCTAAAAGCGGTGCCATGCCACCGCACTCCAAATTGGCGCATTTGGGAGTGCGGTACCCCTGTACCGCTTTGGAATATTTTGACTTCCCTTGAACCACAAAGAGATTCACTTTTCAAAGACCCTGAAAACATCGTCTCAGTTGATCTGTCCTCGGTTGTTTCGAAACGGGCTTGGAAGATCTATGGAATCTGAAATATCTATAAGCTCTAAAATATCTAAAAGCGGTGTCATGCCACCGCACTCCAAATTGACGCATTTGGGAGTGCGGTACCCCTGTACCGCTTTGGAATATTTTGATTTCCCTTCAACCACAAAGAGATTCACTTTTCAAAGGCCCTGAAAACATCGTCTCAGTCGATCTGTCCTCGGTTGTTGGTTGGTCGATTGCGAGATGGTATATTAAATGAGCTCTGAAACAGTCTATTTCCCCACACAAAATGCCCGGTGGTTCCTGACCACTGATTCTGCTGAAGGCCGAACCTATGCCTGTTGAAATGAAACTCTCTCGCATCATCATCAGCGAGATCAACGAAAGCCAATACGTTTATCTGAAAGAGGTCGATGGAGACCGACAGTTTCCGATCCTGATCGGCATCTTCGAAGCGACCAGCATCGACCGGCGTGTCAAAAAAGTTAACCGACCGAGACCGCTGACGCATGATTTGATCGCCAGCGTTGTTGAAATGTTGGGGGGAGAACTCGACAGTGTCGCAATCACCGACTTGAGTAGCCAGACCTACTACGCGAAATTAAGAATCCGCAGGGACGGCGAGCTGATCGAAATTGACGCCAGGCCATCCGATGCGATCGCGGTTGCCGTCACCTGTGATCCGCAGTTGCCCATTTGGGTCGACGAGAACGTGCTGGAGGAAGCAATCTCTTCGCAGTGATTTCAGTGATTGAAATGTTGCCTCGTTGAACGCCAAACGATTGTGCTGTGTTGCAAAACTTCCTTGGAGATAAGTTGCATATATTTAACAACACAAGACTATGGTGCTACGCTTATTATTTTGGCGTGGTTCTGATTGGCATTTGCCAACCGTTTATGTTCTTTGTGGACTCCAGTGCGAATTACCTATCGGCAATTGCGACTGCACTGCCGGCCGGGTATTGGGCGATTGCCGATGCGAAAATCAGAGGTAAACATGTTCCGCATGTCATTCAACCGGCCAGCGTTGGATATTGGTTTGTCGCGATTCCGATTTACCTTTTGAGCACTCGGAAATGGTGGGGACTACTGCATCTGTCGATGCATG
>CALDEW010000130.1 GCA_937942355.1 uncultured Pirellulaceae bacterium
TGCATTTACGATCGCAGAATTCTGATTCCGCGATGATCAGAACGACTCTGATTTCGGTTTATGCAGCGTCGATGATAACAACCGTTGTCTCAAAATTACAGGGTCACAGCCCCGGAAAAGATTCATCTTTTCGTCATCGAAACTGACTAAATCTTCTAATCGAAAATGCTGCCGCCTACTGCAAAATGCTCTGCAATCGGCACGTCTTATCGACAGTGGGAAATAATTCTCCTTAATCCAATTGCTGGGGGTGACGCTTCTCCTTAGCGTGAGAGAATCGGTTGCCTTTTGGGTTAATCGGCGCGCTAAAAACGTGGCCATTTCGTGAGCATCAAAACCATTGTTTGATCAAACCGATTACAATTTCAGTCCAAGCGCCGTGTGCCAAGCTAGATTTAGGGTTAGAGGTAGTGGATGAGGCGACGAGTCTTGCACCTCATTTACCGTTTGATTTACCGTTTGCTTTACTCTTTATAGCGTCGTTTAATGCATCCGCAGGATTCGTGGCCTCATCCACTACCCTAAAGTTTAGACGTAGCGCTGCGCTTGGTTGTGATTTTTTGAAGACATATCTCAAACAAAACGTCTGGGAAAAATTACAGCCCGTTTCAAATATCCTCGACCCCAAGAAATAGGTGCCACATTGACTCCTAAAGAAGTCATCGCCTTCTGCCGCGAAAATAACGTGAAAGCCGTAGATCTCCGATTCATGGACTTCATCGGCTTGTGGGCTCACACAACCATCCCGGTCAAGATGCTGACTGAATCTACGTTTGAAGAAGGCGTAGGTTTTGATGGCTCCAGCGTCAGAGGTTGGCAGCGCGTCGATGAAAGCGACATGTTATTGATACCGCAGCCGGATACTTGTTTCTTGGACCCGTTCACCAAACTGCCAACGCTGAACATGATCTGCAACGTGATCGACCCGATCACGCATGAGGATTACAGTCGTGATCCGCGCTTCATCGCACGTAAGGCCGTAAATTACTTAAGTAGTACCGGCGTCGCAGACACGGCTTACTTTGGCTCGGAGGCCGAGTTTTTTATCTTTGATGATGTGCGTTTTGACCAAACCGAAAACAGCGCCTTCTATAAAGTCGACAGCGTTGAGGCACAGTGGAATCGTGGCCGCGATGAAGGGCCGAATCTTGGATATAAGATCCGCTATCAGCAGGGGTACCTCCCGTGCCCGCCGACGGATCAGTCGATGGATATGCGGAATGAAATGATGCAGACCATGATTGACTGTGGCATGGAAGTCGAATGCCAACACCATGAAGTCGCCACCGCGGGACAGGCGGAACTGAATTTAAGATTCGATGAACTCGTCACGATGGCCGACAAAATGATGATGTACAAGTACATTGTCAAAAACGTCGCGTTCAAGCATCAGAAATCGGTAACGTTTATGCCCAAACCGATCTTTGGTGATGCGGGATCTGGAATGCATACGCACCTGTCATTGTGGAAAGATGAAAAACCGCTTTTTGCGGGCGACGGATATTCGGGGTTGAGCGAAATGGCGATGTACGCCATCGGAGGAATTCTCGCGCACGCCCCTGCCCTGTTAGCTTTCACCAATCCGACGACCAACAGTTACAAACGACTGACCCCAGGGTTCGAAGCTCCCATCAATCTGGCTTACTCGCAACGAAATCGCTCAGCCGCGTGCCGCATTCCCGTCTATAGCAATGCTCCTTCGTCGAAACGAATTGAGTTCCGCTGCCCCGACCCAAGCTGTAATCCTTATCTTGCGTTTTCGGCGGTTCTGATGGCGGCGCTTGACGGGATTGAGAACAAAATGGATCCCGGCGATCCGCTGGATAAAGATATCTACGACTTGCCGCCTGAAGAGCTCAAGAACGTTCCCAAAACTCCTTCTTCTCTGGGGCGGGCGCTGGATGCTTTGGAGGCGAATCATGATTTTCTTTTGCGTGGCGATGTGTTTACCGATGATGTGATTCACAACTGGATTCAATACAAAAGAGAGAATGAAGTTGCGGCGGTGCAAAGCCGTCCGCATCCTTACGAATTTTGTTTGTACTACGACATGTAGATAGACGGAACCATCACGCTGATTCGACAAATCACCACCAATTAAGGCATTTCGCAAATGGCAGACTCTGAAACCAAACGCGTACTGATCCTCTGCACGGGCAATTCCTGCCGTAGCCAAATGGCCGAAGTCATCTGGCGAGAGCAATCCGATGGCCGATGGGAAGCCATTTCCGCCGGCTCTCGCCCATCGGGATATGTTCATCCAATGGCGCTCAAAGCGCTTGAGGAAATCGGATTGCCCAATGATGGCCTGACCAGCAAGTCCTCCGATCCTTATATCGATCAGCCTTTTGATTTGGTCGTCACCGTTTGCGGCAACGCCCAATCGGATTGCCCGGTTTGGCCGGGAGCGGAACAGGTTCTGCACTGGCCATTTGAAGATCCGGCCGACGCGACCGGAAGTGATGACCAGAAAATGGATTGCTTTCGAAAAGTGCGTGATCAAATCAAATCAACCATCACCGAATACCTCCATCAAAACAAATAACGCTCACCGGCAGCACATGCTTGATTCCTTTAAGGTCACTTAAATATGACAAAACAACGCAAACTCGATGCCGAAACTACCGCTGACTGCCTCAAGCTAATTGAGATGGCGCTTATCGAAGACACAGGCAGCGCTGCGCTCACAGACGCCATCGACTGCACGACGCAAAGCGTTATTCCCGCCGCCGCAACAGCATCAGCCGCTTTCGTCAGTCGGCAAGAGGGAATTGTCTGCGGTGTCGAGATCGCAAAACTGGCGCTCTCGACTTTCGCGCCTGAGTTAACGCTTGAAGTGGTCACCGACGACGGCAAAGCGATTGCGCCAGGGGAAACGATCGCGATCATTCGAGGCTCCGCCCATCAAATATTGACGATGGAACGTACTTGTTTGAACTTCATGTGCCGGTTGTCAGGTATCAGCACCCTTTCAAATGCCTTCGCTAAAAAGGTCGAGGGCACCAAGGCTCAGATTCTGGACACGCGGAAGACGACCCCAGGCTATCGCCGGTTGGAAAAGTACGCAGTGCAATGTGGTGGCGGAACAAACCACCGCATGGGCCTTTACGATGCGGTCATGATTAAAGACAACCACTTGGCGTTTTACAAAGCCTGGAATAAGGATTCCAAAGATGCCGTCGCTGAGGGGATTGAGTTAGCGCGAAAGTGGATCAACGACAATCAAGCCCGTCTGCCAAACGGAGCCCAAACGGTGCTGCAACTTGAGGTGGACACGCTTGAGCAATTCGAACGCGCCTTGCAGCACCAGCCGGACATCATCCTGCTGGATAATATGAGCAACGACCAGTTGAAAAAGGCCGTTGAACGCCGCGATAAGGATGCCCCTAAGATCTTGTTGGAGGCATCCGGCGGCGTGAATCTGGAAACGATCGCAGCCATCTCACAAACCGGCGTTGACCGAATCAGTATCGGAGCCCTGACCCATTCCGCAGTCAATTTCGACATCGGGCTCGATTGGACGATCGGTTCGTAGAAATTTTCAGGCTTTGATAATTTCCTGCCGCCGGCCAATGATACAAAGGCGGCGGGACGGAACAATCGCACGGTTTATTGTTCGGTCAAGATAAGGATAAACGATGCGATATCGAGGAAATTAACCACTCCATCACCATTGGTGTCGGCTTCGGCTTGAAACCCGTTTGCTGTCAGAACCCCAATGAATGGCGCGATATCTAAAAAGTTGACTTCACCGTCGCGGCTAACGTCGCCCAACAGCACCTCGACGGCGGGTGTTGCATTCACGTTGAGCACTGGAGGTGAGGGAGGCGTAAGAATACTGCCGGCACCGCTGAAAGTCGCTTGAACGTCGGCATCTGAGGGAGTAGCGATGATGCGAAGCAGGCCACCCTGATTGATCTGCGAGATTGCAAAAGCTTCGCCCGCAGCGTCAAGTGAAAGAACAATCGTGTCGACGTCGCCCGTCGCCGTCTCCACATACATTCCTGAACCCAGAGGAAAGAGCGTTCCAAATTCGTTACCCACGACTGCCGCGCCCGTGTTGGCGCCCCCATTGGATTGACTTGAAATGAAGCGCGCCGGGTCGGCCGTTCCCACTTGGCGCGTGCTAGAGGCGAGGAAGAACTCCATGCCGCCGTTGGCGCTGAAGAAAGCATTGGACTGGGTCAGCTCGATCGACAGGCTGTTGATCGCCGAAACTTCACCGATCGAACTGGTGTCGAAGTCGACCAGAGAGTAAACCGCGAACCCATCGTCGTCTCCCTGAACATTAAAGAATGCGGTAGCAACATTGCCATCAAAACTGTCGACCCCATTTTGTTCCACCTGAGCCGAAAATACACTGGTCAGAGCGGCTGTGGGCTGCGAAACAACTTCGACCACATCAAAGGACACCGTAATCACCAATGAGCCATTGAGCGAAGCCCCTTGGCCGTTGCTGAAGACAGTGATTTCGCCTTCTTGAGGTCCAAGCTGAGACGTATTCAGCGTCAAAAATACGCTAACTTCTTCGCCGACGGCCAAATTCGTTCCAGAGGATGAGCCAAACACGTCACCGGTAGTGAGCACCATAAAATCCAACAGGTCTGCGCATTGCGAGTTGGGGACGTTGGTGCCGTTGCCGACCAAAAGTTCCAACACCACCGATTCACCTTGAACAACTTCCGCCGGCACATTGGTCAACAGTTCAGCCGAAAGTTTCGCGGGAAGCTGGAAGTCTTCAACCACCGGCAAGTGATCACTGGCAGCCTCCAGCGCGTTGAGTACTTGATTGGTGGTGAAAGAGGTCAACCCATTGATGGTGATGCTGTTACCATTGTTGATTCGGGTATTAAGTGTGGAGCCATTGTTACCAAATGCGCGTAATGAATCGGGAATTGAGGCAATACCACTGCCATCAAGTAGTTCGTCGCTCTGTAAAATAAAATCGAATCGGTCATCGATCCCACCGCCGACAAGCGGACCCGCACCGCCGGATGGGCTTTGCGTCAGCATGGGAGCCAAGTCAACTCCAAAGGGGCTGTTGGGCGCGCCAAAGTCCAGAATGCTGAAGTTGACAACTTCACCATTTGGGAACAAGGGATCTAAGACGCGTCCGTCACCTGCGGCCGCAAGGATCTCCAAAGCGGACTGGCCAAACCCCGCCGAAGAAAACTCAAAGTTGTTGGAAACGTTGAGGTCACCGGCGACGATAACGTTGCTGCTCCCTAAGTTATTGGAGTCAATGTATTGGCGGATCTGATCAGCTTCGGTTTCGCGTCCGGCCATATCCTCGTCTTGGTCACCGGCTTCGAAGTGAGCATTGAAGATGTAAAGATCAGAACTGGCACCAAACCCAATCGGTCGGAATTGATGAAGCAGGGTTTCTCTTGGATGAGATATCAGTCCGCCCGAGAGGTCGCCAAATGAAGACTCCGATATCAGCTCGACGGAGTCCGTCCGATAGATGACCCCTTGGCGAATCTCTGAATCGTTGGGAGTTCCAAATCCACTACCAGAAGTTGTATTTCCGACCTCAAACCCGCGCGCGTAAGTGATCCCTTGGGCTTGGTAGATGGCGTTGATTTGGTCAAGTAAATCTTGCGTCGTGGTGTCGGGCTGTTGTTGTTCTTGAAGCAGAATGATATCTGCCGGCCGCGCGATCCCATTGACGCTTTCCTCGCCGATCGCCTCCAAAACAAGGGCGACCTGAGGACGCACCGTCCGAATGTTCGAGCTTCCCACCTCGGTGCCAAATGTATTGGTGTTGTAGGTGACGATTCGGAGCTGCGCGTGGGCCGATTCCGAAAACAAAAAAATTGACAAGCAAAGTGTCAGTAGCAGAATACCGTTTCGCATTGAATCTCGATTGCTATAAGTCTGAGGGGATCGTCTGGGCGGCAACAAGGCGAGTCAAAAGAATTGCAGTCGTTGGGCAATTTCACTATAGCCCCCAACGTTCTGCCGGCAAGGCTGTGGCTGATGCCCAAGTGCAGCAGGGACAGCGGATTTTGAAAGCCTGAGCCGCAGGACCGTATGAGTTTAACCCAGAAAAGAGTCTGTCATCGCCGACAAGAACTCTAACTGCTGGTAAGCAAAGCGATAAAACCTTGGATATCAAGAAAGTTCACGCTGCCGTCTTCGTTTACATCCGCCTTGCTTGAGAAAAATCCGTTGGTTAGAAAGCCAATAAATGGTGCGATATCTAGGAAGTTAATCGCCCCATCGCAATTCATGTCGCCCAGCAGCGGGGTTGAGGGATCGCTGACAAAATCGGAGAGCCATTGGGCCGTCTGGGTGTTGTTGGGCTGATCGGGAGAGTTGCCGATCGAGTGATTCCACTGGCTTCCATTGGATCCGGGAATTTCCCACTGCCAAATGTGAGCGGCCAGAAGGTTATCATCGGCAAGACGCCCGTTCAATGCTCTCATTAGCCCTGCAAATGCCGCATTTTGTTCATCAATATCGAGGGGGCCACTGGAGTTTTGGGGAGTACGCGTTGTTTGGTTGTAAGGCAAGTAACCGACCTCCGTAAACTCGACCGGCAAACCTTGGCCGTTCGCGTAAGGAAGTATTTGATTGTCCAGCAAATTGTTCCATCGGTCGCGGAAAAGGTTGATGAAATCTTCATTGGGAAAAGTACCTGAACCGTTTGACTCTGTCGAGGAAACTAGATTTCTGAAATAGGCGTCAATTCCAATGAAGTCGATTGCGGGATTGCTCCAAATCGCGTTATCAGCATTTGGGTGATTGTAATTATCCCAGTTGGCCGCATAGCCGATGCTGCCTGAGAAACGCGAGTCAACATTGCTGATCACAGTGGACCAGTTGGCATTGTTGCCTGGATTCCGAACAATGTCTCTCAATTCGGTGCCCACAGTCATCGAGTCGGCGCCTGATGACTCTGCCACATCGGCAACAGCGGAGACGTATGCTGTGTAATCCGACCAAAAGGTATTGGACTCAGCTGAGCCTGGCGTCGGGTTGTAATTTCCACGCCAGCCAGAAAAGTTTTCTGGCTCGACAAATGGGTTGACCGTCACTCGCATCCCAAGCTGCTTGGCACGAACGATCCCCGCAGCGATGTGGCTTAGCTCGGGCCCTCGACCGGAAGACTGGGCAATAGAACCATTGCCGGGCGTGTAGAATCGGACGGGTGAAATGGAAACTTCTGTAAAGCCTGCGTCCGCAATGTCCTGCACTGCGTTTTCCCAGACCGTCTCTCCATTGGCACCAAAATTCCACCAAGAAACCAAGTTGTACCCGACTCCGGGATCGTCTCCGGGATCAAAAACGAGTTCATCTTGCGACCAAGCCGTGGAAGCAACAAACATGAGCTTCACGAAAAACAAGAGAAAGAGGAGCCTCTGAATGCGACAGATTTTCATAGTTGACGAATCCGCGAATGGGTGAAAGGAGGGCTTCGACCTTGGACATTGAGTTCCTCGGTCGAGATCGAGAAGATGTCTAAGAAATGTTACTTCGATCGGCAAAAAAGGCAAACAGCGACTATACACTTTTTGCTTTTGTCTCGCGTGCGTCCATGTTAGTCGTTCCTGCAGAAGGAGGACCGCCTCTCATCCAAAGCGAATGAGCCTCAACAACCCGATGTGAACCAGAAGCGGGGGGCTTCTGGTTCATTTCTTGCTTTCACTAGAAAACAACTGCTGTGCACCGGCCTAATTACCAGCCAAGATATCGATAAATGGTTGGATGTCTAGGAAGTCAAGATCACCATCGCAATCACAATCCGCTTCGTCTTGAAATCCGTTTGCAGCGAGCAGCACAATGAATGGATTGATGTCTAGAAAGGTGACCGAGCCGTCTAAGTTGATGTCGCCCTTCAGAATATCGGTTTCCGCAGGCCCGATTCTGATGTTATCAAGCGAAACTAACACATCACCAAATGCGTCACCATTGGTTGAAAATCCAAATCGAGCAAACATCTCGTCTGAGCCTGTCAGGCCCGGGGTAATGGGAAACGATGCCGTGCCTGTGTGAACACTTGCCGCCATCAATTCGGCCATTCCCAGCTCCACCGTAGCCGAGCTAGGCCGAACAAAGCTGAAACCCGGTTCTCCCGATTGAAAAAAATTACTGACCTGGAAAAAAGTCCCAGGGTCGGTCGTGGCACTCGTGTCGATAATGTAATCGAACTCCACCACGTAAGTGGTTGGGTTGTTGACTGCTGCGTAAAAAGCAATGTTGAAATCTACATCGGGGTTATTCGATTGCGTAAATCCTGCTTCATCGAAAAATCCACCAAGGCTCGTGATTTGCAACCATAGATTCCCATCCCCATTGACATCGACAATTGGGTGCTCGAGAGTCGCATCGTCGTCTGCAAAGGCTGCAGACCAACCTTGGTCGGTACCATCCTGGAAATCGAAAAGTATTTCTTGTGCGTGTGTAACTGACGCGCCTACGATTGCGAAGGCAAGAACCGCAATCAGTGAGCAAGGCGTGGTTTTCATGACAGTACTCCAAATGGTGTTGTTACTTAAAAGGGCGCTGCTTTGAGCTGATAGAGACGCCCGGTAAAGTTGTTGTTGATAAAGTCGGGGGAACACTTCTTTAAAAGCTTTAGGCGCCGTTCGGGTTTGGTTGAGTTCTGGGCTGGCAAAGAACCAAAAATGCCAAACAACGGAAGGCAACCGCTCTTTAATGGCAGTTAAAGTATTTTAATGAGCGGTTTTGTGATTGCAACGTTAAATTGCGTTGCAAGCCGTATTTCCTCAATTCAAAAAACATCTGATAAATCCTAGTTTGACGCGATAGTTTGGAAGTGCTTTGGCAACCATATGGCTGAGGTGGTATCAGCCGGCGGGCTGTATGTTGAGGCAAGATGTGCGCGCACCATCGAGCGCCTCGTTATTTTTGCGGGCACGGTCGAGCATTCGAAACGCGCGCTGGCGTCCCTCAAGCATTGCGCGGCCATCGTGGTAGGGGCCTTTCCATGGCCCAGCAACGTATTTCTGTTTGGCTTGATCTCGAACCGAATACCAAGTCCATAAGCCTCGTTCACTTGAGCGATGGTAACACTTTGCAAAATCCCAAACGGCCTCCGCAGCCTTCAAAAATTCAGGCCGATCGGAAATCTCGAAGGCATTGAGAAAACCCAAAATGGCTTCGGCTTGAATCCACCAAATGCTCTTATCGCCACGCTCCTCCTCAGGCAACAGCCCATTCTCTCGCACGCCATTGCCAAGAATCCTGTCAGTCATTTTCACGGCAATCGACTTCGCCCATGAGATCAGATCTTCATCGCCAGCTGCAGTCGCAGCCGTACACAGCAACCATGTGAATTCAATTTCGTGCCCCTGAGAAAATTTTCCACCGGAACGATCAGCCCATTTAATATCTGAAAACAGCTTCAGCCGCAGCTCAGACGTCAACAAATGTTTGCGAAATGTTTCGATGCAATTCCGTAACGCGACATTTGAATCATGCGTGCCCATCACTTGATGAAAGGAAGTAAGTGCTTCCATGACGTGCAGATTAGTATTCATTGACTTGGGGAAGTTACGATCGCTGGAACTTAATCTCTGATCCTCCAGAGGCTGCCAGTCCCTGCTGAAGCTTTCGAAGTAGCCTCCAAAGGTTTTGTCCAAGCACTTCTGTTGAATCACGTCGAAGAGCCCACGGGCCAGTGCCTCTGCAGCAGCCGACTGGCTGGCTTGGAAGTAAGACACGAGACCGTAAAGACAGAACGCTTGCCCGTAAACTCTCTTTGCTTGGTCGATCGGCTGGCCAAGATGATTGACTTCCCAGAACATTCCACCATCAACGGTGTCCTGAAATTCAGACGAAAGAGTCTCAAAGGCAATTTCAGCGACAGACAGGAACTTTCTTTCAGACGATACGTCTGTCGCAGCCATGGCCATCTCACTAAAGAACCAAAGAATGCGACTGTTGTAAACAAGGCTTTGAGAACTACTCGGATCCGCGATAAGCCGGCTGTCAATCAATCCATAAAATCGGTTGCGCGATTTGTCGATTAGGTTCTCCGACCACCAAAAAGCAATGTCCTTGGCTTCCTGGTCGAATTCGACATGAAGTTTTTCAAGTGTTGTGATGAGATCATTCATTGGGCATTCCTTGCTTTTCCAACCGCCGATTCTTGGCTGCCAGGTTCAGGATACTTTCCACCGATGCTGCCGAACGAAGCGCATCAGATGGCGTGTTTAATACGTAGTCTAAAAGTTGATCTTCAGTTGTGGTGGCGACATGGGTGCGTGTGTCCGACGAAGCGTAATAGATAAAGATCTCCTTGCCGTGACGGATCCAGCCGTTACAGAAAAGCACATTGGAAACATCGCCGATGCGTTCTTCGTTTTCAGGAGCCATAAAATAACCACCCGGCTCCGCGATCACTCGCCAAGGTTCCTCAAGACTCGTCATAAACATGTACAGCACGTATCGTAGTCCGGCTGCCGTGTTTCTCACTCCATGGGCCAGATGCAGCCAGCCGTGATCGGTCTTTAAAGGTGCCGGGCCTTGGCCGTTTTTCAATTCCTTGATGGTGTGGTACTTCCTGTCTTCAACCATTGTTTCCGAATCAACGCGCGCCGCTTCCATTGATTCGCAAAGCCCCCAGCCGATGCCCCCGCCTGAACCTACCTCGATAAATCCATCTTGGGGGCGGGTGTAAAGCCCGTATTTACCATCAATGAATTCGGGGTGAAGCACTACATTTCGTTGTTGCTGAGACCCTGTCTGTAAATCAGGAAGCCGCTCCCACGACTCGAGATCCTTGGTGCGAACGATTCCGCATTGAGCGATCGCAGACCAGGTGTCTCCGGGGCCTGCGTTTTTGTCCTTTCGCTCGGTGCAAAACAGTCCGTAGATGTATCCATCCTCGTGTGCTGTCAGACGCATGTCGTAAACATTGGTGTCAGGATCTTCGGTCTGGTCAAGCCGAATTGGCAGCTCACGAAACTTGAAATGATCGACGCCGTTGGAACTTTCAGCGATAGCAAAAAACGACTTACGATCATAACCTTCAACGCGCACGATCAGACAAAAACGATCGCCAAAGCGGATCGCGCCAGCGTTGAACGTGGCATTGACTCCGATACGCTGCATTAAAAACGGATTGGATTCTTCGCAGAAATCGTACCGCCATTGCAAAGGCGCGTGGTCAGGTGTGACCACCGGGTTGGTCCAACGATAAAAAATACCGTTGCCAGGTTCGACCCGCTCGTTTGGGATGCCCAGCAGTTTAGCGTGAGCTTCAATGAGCTGCTGGCGGCGGTTTGCAAAATTCGATTTATCAGGCATCAATTTCTCGACTCAAGAGGCAGGTCTTCTGGGTAGTTCTTCATTTTGTCGAACCAGGTAAATTTTAGAACGATAGAGGTTGCCACAAAAACAGCGATGGCGATTCCCAGCCCTTGCCAAGATTTCACAACCAGCAGGATCGCGATCGCCGGAATGGACGTTTGCCAAACGATTCCTAGAACGACATTGAAAATGTCGCGTCCGATATCTTGGTTAGCCTTCGTTTCGGGAAACTCTTCCTGAAGTTTTTCGAGAACCGGTCTCCAGAAACCCCAGGGTCTTGTTTTTCGATAGAAATTTTTGAGCACTTCCTCATCTTCGGGTTGATCCAAGTAGGTACCAAGAATGCAACCTGCAAAACAGATCAGAAAGAGCAAAGGAAATGCTTCCAGAGGTGTCCAGCCAGTAGCAACGATGGGAACCAGTGTTGCTCCAGCGATACCGGTAAGCATCCCCACGAAGTAGCCCATTCCGTTGAATCGCCACCAAAGCCACTTCAACAGATTGGCTGCGGTGTAGCCACCGTAAAGAGCGCCAACAAGCCACTGCACCATCTGATTGAGTTCGTTCACGAACAAACCAATGGCTGTTCCAAGGATCACGAAGACCAGCGAAACCGCATAGCTAAGATAGACGTACGTTCGATCGGTAGCGCCGCCGTTAATGTATCGTTTGTAAATATCGTTCACTACGTACGCCGGTGCGGCGTTTACGGTCGCAGCAAACGTTGACATAAAAGCCGCCAACAATCCGGCCACCAGTAACCCCAATAGTCCTGTTGGAATAAAGTTCTTCAACACAAACGGCAGGATCAAATCAAAATCAAGCTTCTCACCCGAACCTGCGGCCAGTTGAGACTCCATGACTTGCAAGTCACCTGTGAAGTCGACCAGCGCGAGTACGGCCATACCCGTGATCAACATATAGCGCGGAATCAACAGCACAACGTTGACGATGGCACTCATTTTCGCTGCCTCGATGGGCGTTCGCGCTGAAAGGACTCGTTGCATGTCGTAATTCGGAGCCGGGCCAGCAACGCTCTGCAAGGTGCCTTTGAAGATCATCAACATCACAAATACGGTGAACAGAGAACAACCGTCGTCAACAATTTTTTGGTTGGCAGACTCCAGGACGCCAGACCAGTCCATATTCAGGTTCCAACCGAACCCGAAACTGAACCAACCGTCGGGAACTACGGCTTGGAGTTGATCCGGAGAAACCATCGACATCGCGACGATTCCCACTCCAATGCAGGCAACGGTCATGACAAAAAACTGAACCACTTCGGTCAACACCACGCTAAACATGCCACCTTTGACAACGTAGATCGTGGTCAGGCCTGTGATGATGATCCCATAGATGATTTCGTTAGTCGCCTTGTCAGCCGAAAGCTGCCACGGGAGGAACCCGGCGGAAAATTTTCCAATGCCAATGAACCCATAGGCGAGGAATCCCAGCACGCTTACGAGTGCAAAAACAACAACGATCACATGGGCGAGATTCGCTCCCAGTCCGCTACCAAAGCGGAACTGGATCCACTCAGCGCCCGTCATCGCCCCCGATCGGCGAAGCCAGATCGAGAGGAAGACCATCATGAAAATTTGGTTGAAAGACGGCCACAACCAAGGAATGTAGACGCTTTTAAATCCGTAAACGAACAACAGCGAGATCATCCACATCGTGCCGCTGATATCAAACATACCCGAGGCGTTGGACAATCCGAGTAAATACCAAGGCATTTCGTTGTTGCCCAAGAAATAACTCTTGATGTTTTTGGAGGCCTTCTTGGATACCCAAATACCAATCAGCAGCGAAAGAATCACATAGGCAATGACAATTGCCGTATCAATTAAATTGAGTTCCATTATTTCCTCGGCACCACGCGGTAGGAACCGAGACCATAGCGCAGGTCGATTTTTTCAGCTTCGCCAGTGAATCGAATCTCGATGAAATTGGCATCGGGAGCAAAAGAAGATGCGACCAGCATCACCGTGTCGCTATCTTTTTCTGCTTTCGGTTTTTCAAGCGCCACTTCGACCAGCGACGTTGCGCTTTTTCCGGAAAACAGTTTCGCGCTGAACTTCTCATTTGGCGACTTGCACTCCAATACCAGCGAATTCAAAGGGGCTTCGGCAACATGTTGGTACCGCGCGCCGACCGATTCAATATTGTTGAAGAAACGGGCTCCTGAATTTCGCGCAACGACCACCGTTTTGGGATCGGACCAAGGACTTACCTTGTCTCCCACCCGTGCACGCACCCGGTAGAAACGCTGCGCTCCCAATTCTGAACTCAAATCCTGAAACAGCACAGGCCAGTACTTATCAGGCTCCACCGTACCTCTTGCCGATTGGATATCGCGAAATGCAATTCGGTCGATGGCTGCATCTGACACAGCGCTGCCAATTTGCTCCCACGTTTTTCCATCCAGAGAACTTTCAATTTCGTAGCTGGAAGCCATCGCCACGCCGCGCCAACGAATATCCAAAACGTTAGTCAAGTTGACCAGTTCTGGTGCTCTCACTTCAGACACAATCTGCGGTTCCAAGCCCGATAGTTTTCTGGCATTGGCGCTGTAGCTTGAAAGCCATTGAGCTTCGTCGTAGGCAGCACCGCTGGCAAAGCCCGGAAGATGGTAGGCTGAAAAACCTGAGTTGCCTTCCTTATGCCAGCGAAAACCGCCGTACGCTTCGTGCTGACGGAGGCTCCAAACCAGTGCTCCGGTGCCCTTGAGTTCGTTGACTTTTTGGCAAAACATTTGCATTTCTTCAAGCGGAGCAAAACCAAACTCACCAATCAACAATGGTTTTTTCCCTGCATACCGTTTGTGGTCAGCCACGTAACGCTCAGCGTAGTGAGTCGGACCCCCGCGTTCCTCGGTGCCTCGGTAGTAGTGCTTCACCACAATATCCACAAATGGAGAATTGAGCACTTCAGGGTAGATCGTTTCGTCATTGCCATCAATAACCAGATGGTTGGCATCGATCGACTTGATATGTTGGGCCACCTCCAGAGTCCACTCGGCCGGTGCCTTTCGCAATTCGTTTCCTGTTTCCCAAGCCAACACTGCTGGGTCGTCACGATAAAGCACACCCGTGATCGAATTCTTCCGGTTGAGCACGTAGGAAACCAGGTGTTTGTAATCCGCCTTCAACTCTTGGTCAGTGTAAAATTCAGATTTCGACTTGCCTCTCAGCGCGGCAAATTCCTCGATGCCACCCCACCATTGCCAGTTGTCAATGAAAGGTACGATGATGCGAACGCCAAGGCGATTGCATTGGGCCAGAACGAA
>CALDEW010000131.1 GCA_937942355.1 uncultured Pirellulaceae bacterium
GCTTGGCTTGAAAACGGCCAATGAATCGTTTGATCTGGTCTTTGGTGGTCTTGATCTTGCCAAAGCACCCCTTTCCTGGCTCTCAGTTAGGCGATTGTGATAGCAAAACTTTGCAGTCACAGGGCATCTGAACGCTTTACCCAAGCCCCCTATTAGCCGCTTCTACACCAAACAGTGTCAACCTGCGGAAACTTTGCCGAATAAAACGGCACAGGGTCAGGTCGTTCCAATTTTTCCGACTATTCATCGCAAAGAGATTCCGATTAATCCGATTCTCGTGACGATACCACTGGCAGGCTTTGTAAGGGATCCGTCTGTCGGATCGATCGTCGCGATTGTAATAGCAGTCGCAGGCTACGAAACGAATGACGGTGGATCAAGGAATATGACCCCGCAACCTTGCGAAAGTGCTGAATATAGGACGTCTTCGAACGTCAAACGCAACAAGGCGGTCTTCGGCTCGCAAGGATTTACTCAAAAGGAGTTTGTGATGAAACGTTTTTGGCATACATGTCTGGCTGTGATCGCTTCGGCGACTATGACTGCCGGTGTCGCGAATGCTCAAAACGATTGGAACGTGCCGTCAGAAATCGGCTCATATCAATCGATTCTTTCTCGTGCCGGTTACGGCAACGGCATGCCCGCAACCAGCGGAAGAGCCGTTGGCGGCAGTGGCACTGCGAATATGTCCGGTATGCTTAACGGCGGAGCGGTCGGTGGCAGCGGTTCTGTCTCCGGTGGTGGCGTGCTTAACAACGGCATGGTCACCGGCGAAGTCGCCAACGGCGGAGCGATGCCGTACAACGGTTCTGCCTCGAGTGTCATGGGGCAGCCAATGGGAACAGCTCAACCGATGTTGACTCAACCCCGTATGGCTCAGCCGATGCTAACTCAGCCTCGGATGGCTCAACCGGTACTGACCCAGCCTCGCATGGTCAGCGACGGAGCAGTTTACGACAGCGGCGTTTCAATGGGCGGTGGATACGTTGACAGCGGCTACGGCGGTATGATTGATGGAGGCTGCGGCGGAAACGTCTATTCGGGCGTTGTCGATAGCGGCATCAGCTACGCTGAACCGGTATATAGTTCACCTGTCTACAGCGGCGGAGGCCAAATAATCGGTGGCGGTGCCAGTCGTGCCCGATCGGCAAACTGGGTCGTTGGTGTTTTCGCGATGTCATTTGCACGCGACTACGAAGACGGTGTCCTACTGAGCCAAAATCCTTCAGGCGATCTACTGTTCACAACTGACGCCGACGAAGGCGACTTTGGTGGTTACGGAGTCAATTTGACTCGCCGTCAATGCAACGGACGTGGTTTGGAACTGCGTTACTGGGCCTTTAACACGTCTGCTTCGGCACGGCTGGATGGAGCCAACGTTAACTCTGCGTTGCCAACGTTAGCCTTTCTGGAACACGGTCCATCGGCACGCGATGTGCTTTCGATCTATGACACAACCGAGTTCCACACCATTGATCGCGAGACAGACATCAACAACTTTGAAGTCAACTTGCTCAACAACGGCGGCTTCTACCAAACCCGTCGCGGTCGATCGGCTGCGTTTGAATTAGTTGGTGGTATTCGCTGGTTCCAGTTTGACGAGCGTTTGGCCTACACGACCGCAGGAGATACCGCTACCTTCCCATTGGCGACTGAATCTTTCACCTATCAGTCACAAGTAAGCAACGACCTGGTTGGTTTTCAGCTGGGTGCTCGAAACGAGTTGTGCCTTACAAACCGGCTTCGTGGATTTTTCGGAGTCACCGCTGGTATCTTCAACAATCACATCCAAACGCGTCAAAACTTCTTTGATGCCAATGGAGTAGGGGCGTCTCTTACTGATGGACCATCGACGGGTCGTGAATACGACTACAGCGATTCAAAGAACGACGTTGCGATCCTCGGAGAGCTGGACGCGGGTGTGACCTATCAAATCTCACAGCGAGCCCGTGCTCGATTCGGTTACCGCACCTTCGGCGTCGCCGGAGTTGCCTTGGCAGCGGATCAAATCCCAGTCGACTTCCGTCGCACTGATCGAGTCCAGAATGCCGAAAGCAATGGTTCCCTATTGCTACACGGTGGCTACGCTGGAATGGAGTTCTGTTTCTAACAGAACACGAACCGGCGATGAAGCCGACTTGATCCTCGCAGGTTTGGTTGATCCAACACGCGACATAGATTAACCAGACCAGTTTTGGTCAAATGCCAAATGAAGCTAGGTGCCTCGTTCGAATTCGAACGAGGCGCCTTTTTTCATTGGTCACTAAATTCCAGATTCGCAAAGCTCAATTTCTGAACCCGAGAATAAAGTGACTACGTGATGACTAATCTGATTTCGCTGGCGCAATCGTGCACAGCATGCGTCGCGATTGTTTCGAAGGAGCGCTTTCGATTTTGCCATGTTCGGAAAGCAATTCGATGATGTGTTCCATCACCTTGCGGCCTTCTTCGATATGAGCCATCTCCCGTCCGCGGAACAGGACGGTTACCTGCACTTTGTCGTTGTGCTTGAGAAAGCCAATCGCTTGCTTCACCTTAAACTGGATATCGTGCTCGCCCGTCTTGGGTCGAACGCGAATCTCCTTAAGCTTGGTTTGGTGCTGCTTACTTTTGGCTGTCCGCTTACTTTTGTCGTACTTGAACTTTCCAAAGTCCATAATTCGGCAAACAGGCGGTTTGGCTTCGGGCGCGACTTCGACGAGATCAAGCCCGTCTTCGCGCGCTTTATCAAGTGCTTCAGCTGTTGGAATGACGCCTAGCTGGTTGCCTTCGGCGTCGATGACACGGATAGGCGTAACACGAATTGATTCATTAATTCGATTGGATGATGAGCTGGGTGGAATCGGTTGTACCTCTTTAAATGGACATGGAAACTCAACAGATTATTGGTTACTTAACCAACCTACGTCAACAGAAACATTGAATTAATACTCGTTTTTTGTTTCACTGCCGCTGCCTGGCGAGTCATTTTTGAAAACCTGACGCACCGCTTTTTGCTCGACTTCCTTCTGAAACCGAGCAATTGCTTGGGCCACCGGCATCGCACCGAGATCGCCTTCAACGCGGTCTCGAACGGAAACCGTGCCGTTTTCCGCGTCTCTTGGGCCCACGATCAGCATATAGGGCAGCATATCCAAGCGACCGTCACGAATTTTGGCCCCCAATTTCTCACTGCGATAATCGCCCGTAATCCGCAGACCGGCCGAAATTAGCTGCTGCTCAATTTTTCTGGCATACTCCTCAGATTTTTCGCTGACAGACAGCACTCGGCCCTGTTCCGGAGCCAACCAAAGCGGAAACGCTCCCGCGAAATGCTCAATCAAAACCCCGATAAATCGCTCCATGCTGCCAAAGGGAGCACGGTGAATCATGATCGGACGATGAGCTTTATTGTCAGGACCTATGTAGCTGAGGTCAAAACGCTCTGGCAAGTTGTAGTCCACCTGGACAGTTCCGAGTTGCCACTTTCGTCCGATACAGTCGTTGACCACGAAATCAATCTTGGGACCGTAAAACGCCGCTTCGCCCTCTTCTTCAACAAACGGCTTGCCCAATGTTTCGGCCGCCTCGCGACAGGCTTGTTCCGCCAGTTCCCAATTCTTGGGATCGCCGACATACTTGTCACTGCTGGGGTCGCGTTTGCCAACGCGCACCGAGTAGCTGTCCATGCCCATGGCTTTGAAAACAATCTTTACCAACTCCAGGCACCCCGCCAGCTCAGTCGACAATTGTTCCTGAGTTACGAAAAGATGAGCGTCGTCTTGCGTGAAACCACGGACACGTGTCAGCCCGCCAATTTCGCCAGACTTCTCCCAACGATAAACGGTGCCGAACTCCGCCAATCGAACTGGCAGATCTCGATACGATCGCTGTTGGGAACTGTAAATCTTAATGTGGTGCGGGCAGTTCATGGGCTTGAGTAAGTAGCCCTCGATCTCACCGGCTTCCATCTTGTTGGAAAGTTCACCGCAGGTGCAACCTTCGCTGGCCAGTTTCGAGATGTGGTCCCGATCAATGATGGCCGGATATTGGCTTTCCTGGTAATAAGGAAAGTGGCCACTGGTTTTATATAAATCCAGTTTTCCAATGTGGGGTGTGAAGACTTGGTCGTAACCCTGTCGACGCAAATGCGAGAGGATGAAGTCTTGCAGTTGCTGACGGACGAAGGCACCTTTGGGCGTCCACAACACGAGCCCTTGTCCCACCATTTCGTCGATGTGAAACAGGCCAAGCTTTTTGCCAAGCACCCGATGGTCTCGTTTTTTGGCTTCCTCGATGTTCTCAAGATGCTGATCCAGTTCTTCCTGAGTGAAGAACGCGGTTGCGTAGAGCCGCTGGAGCTGTTGCCGGTCTTGATCGCCTTTCCAATAAGCACCAGCAATGGACAGCATCTTAAAAGCGCCGATCATTTTTGGACTGGGGATGTGCGGACCACGGCAGAGATCGACGAATTCGCCCTGCTGGTAGAAGGACAACGTTTCATCGTCGGCCAATCCCTCGTTGATGTGTTCGACTTTGAAGTCCTGCTTCATGTCAGCGCAGATTTGCAACGCTCTTTCGCGCGGCTCTTCGATGCGTTCAAAGGGTTCGTCGAGTTCAATGATCTTGGCCATTTCGGCCTCAATCTTTTTGAAATCGTCCTCGGTCAGCGGCTGCTCCAACATGAAGTCGTAGTAGAATCCGCTGTCAGTGGTCGGCCCAAACGCCAACTGAACTCCCTTTTTGATCCGCATCACAGCGCGGGCCATCACATGAGCGCAGCTATGACGCATCGTTGCTAAGGCTGCGTTGTCGTTGTTGGTGACTATTTTCAAGTCAACCTTTTGGCCGTCTTCGATAGTGTGGTCCAACGGCACCGGCTGGTTGTCGACTTCGCCCCACATGGCGGCTTTGGCCAGTCCACGACCGATGCTGGCGGCGACCTCTTTTACAGTTACGCTTGATTCAAATTCTTTAACACTTCCGTCGGGGAGCTGAACGCTGGTCATAGTAGGGGATTCTTTTATGTTAATAACAGGTTTGCCCGCGTTTACAAATCGCGGTCCGGGGGCTCAGTATAAGGAACTGGACAAGAAGCCGAAATGTCGGTTCGCGGGGAAAATTACGATCCGATGGCGAGCCAGAGAGAGCTTTGATCGTCCGGCAGAGACGAATTAGCCGCTAATTGATTGGCTTAACCGGGTGCTTTGCGATTAAAGAAACGGGAGTGGATGAGGCAACGAGTCTTGCGGGAAATTAGGGGCCGCAGAACTATTGATGACGTCCAATGCAGATGCAGGACTCGTAGCCTCGTCCACTACCCATTGCTACGATTCATCGCACATCTTGATAGGCACCATCAGATATCCTCACGCGCTGCCCTTGGGCTTGGTAAACCGGACCACTGGACTCATAAACGGGAATCTCTTGAGGATACTCAATTGGGACTTCGTCATACGTCGCCCCCACCCAACCATCGGCAATGTTGAGATTCGAAATCACCAATGCATACCCGTTCAGCCGCGACGCCAGCTGTGGTGGAATCGTGTCAAACTGATAACTGCCGGGTAGAACCAGCTTAAAAATCGCTCGCACGGCAATCTGGTCACCGATGCGGAACTTCTTGCCTTTGACGCCGATCATCCCTTCCTGTGCCAGCTGAATCTGTGAGCCGACAACCGTCGGAACATACGTCGAAGAGACCGTGATGTTACGCCACGTCTTGCCTTTTCCAACACGCAGAGATTTCAGATTCAGCTCGATTCGGATTTTACCTTCAACAAAGTCAACGCGTATCGCATCGTAGTTCGCAAACACAAATTTTGCTTCGTGTTTGGTATCGCTTTTGGCGTTCTCCGGATTAAACCCGATAACCTCAGCAAGATGCCGAAGCAAACTTTCGGGCGTAAAGGTCTGCGACTCGATTTCGATGCGTTCGATCGCATTATTCAGCAACGATTGATGAAGTTGCACGCTGAGATAGTCGTGAGCGCTGTCGGCGGGGCGCGGAGAATCAGACGCCATCTGATCAATCCCTGCCAGACGATAGCGCATCACGACGCGTTGGTTGGTGGTGGCCATTTGAAGCGCCTCAGGATTGAGATCCATCGAAATCAACGGCTCTAGCAAATTGACTTTGAGATAAGCCTTCATTTGAGCGACTTGAGATTCGACACCTTCCTGAAGCTGGTGCATGGCTGACTGTCTGATCTTTTGCTCCAGCAACATCGTCGCTTCGGGCGTTTGCTGAGCAACTTTCTTTTCAGCCAAACGTCGGGCGAACCAATTGACTACGGGAAACGGATCGAGCTTCGAACGCATGCCGATCAAGCGCTGTTTCGCTTGGGCAGAAGCGACCGGCTTGTCAGATGAGAACCGCCCCATCCTGTCCAGCGTTAGTTTTTTAAACGCTTGGAATTTCGCTATTCCCTCATTGCGAATTTCGAATCCGCTGCGTTTTGCGACGGTATCCGAATCGACTTCTCCGAGCGTTTGCAACTGCAACGCAATCCGCGAAGGATCGTCGACCAGTTTCACGCTTATGCGGTTACGAACTTGCGAATATCCCCTAACGTCAGCGCCCATCACCTGTTCCCGCACCGGTTCATTGACCGCCGGCGAATCAGGAATCAGACGGTTCAGCATTTTCTGCGAAACGGCCAACCGAACATTCGCGTTGCGATAATGAGCCTGCAACTGCGTCGCAGCGGCCTGACGTTCTTCCTCGGGAGACCACATTAGATTCTGGAACTGATCGTTTATGTAATGTGTCGCAACCCCCGATGGGTTTTGCTCGTTCCATTCGATCGCTTTGAGTAACTTGTACTGGTTCACTTCTCCCGCCGCAGACTTCTTGAGCATTGTTACCACTGAAGCCGGAATTGTTTCATTCAGATAACGCCGCTGAACATCAGACAGCGAT
>CALDEW010000132.1 GCA_937942355.1 uncultured Pirellulaceae bacterium
ACCCAATGCTCGTTCCGTTGAACTTGCCTCAATCAGCGATGTGGAGCAGAAGTATATCGATACTCGGATCTCGCTCAAGGGGTTATTAAACAGATTTTTGAATTTTCCTCTAATTCCACGAAAACGATGGCTCCAGATGTCGACATATCTGTGATCATCCGATGTTTAGGTCAGATAGTCGGTTTAGGTCGATTCAGAATTGGGCCAACGGTGAAGATTCATGCTGAAATCGCCATGACCATTTCGCTCAAATGGCCAATCTGACATCAAATAAGATTGGCTCGGCGGCGAAAAGTTCGATCCATTCCGATGATTAGGCGGTTATTCTTAAGTACTCTGCGGCCATAAACCATTTGAAGACCCCCATAATGATGCTGAAACCCAGAAGTTTTGCCGTTTCGATCCTTTTGTCGATTCTTTTGCTGGGTGGTGGAGGTCCAACGCTGACTGCCCTTGGCGAACAGCCATTGCATTCTCCCAAAGGCGTTGAGAAAGACCACTCTCGTCCTTCTACCACTCGCCTGATTCATCGCCGCTACCTCAGAATTCCAACCCGCGCGGACGCCGAAGAGCAAACAATCGTGGTTCGTGTTGCCGGTGAAGAGGTCAAGAAACTAAAGGTCGCCTTGGCAACGACCGCTCATGATTCGTTCACAGAGGTCGATGTGTCTCAGTGGATCGGGGCCGTCGTCAAGTTGGAGTTTCTTGACAGTTCGAACAATGATGGGGAGCAGCTACTTTCGTTGGTAAGCCAATCCAATCAAAGCTTGAACACCGAATCCGAACCGCAATCAACCGTTGACGATGCCGCCGGTGCGGAAGAGGTGTCGCGTGAAGCTGGCCCCGATAAGGTTAGCTTTGCTTTCGAAATTCAACCTCTGCTGTCGGAGAAATGTTTCGCATGCCACGGTCCTGATTCCCAAAACGCGGAGTCCGATTTGAAGCTCAGTGATCGCGCGAGTGCAATTGAATATGAGGCGTTCATCGCCGGCGATTGGAAAAACAGCGTTGCGATCGCGCGAATTATCTCCGATGATGAAGACCTGCTGATGCCGCCGCCAGAGTCACATAAGGCACCGCTGACTAAATCAGAGTTAGAACTACTGAAACGCTGGATCGACGAAGGTGCCGAATATGAAAAGCATTGGGCTTTCAAGCCGCTTCCTCCTTCATCACATTCAAAAGCTGATTCCTTCTTTCGAAATCCGATCGACACATTTGTTCACCGGAAGTTAAGCAAAGCCGGTCTTGCCCCTAACCCTGAGGAATCTCCTCACCGTTTGATTCGTCGGCTATCGTTTGATTTGGTGGGTTTGCCACCTGAGCCAGAGATGGTTCAGCGATTTGTCGATAATCCCACCGACGAAGTCTATCAAGAGATCGTCGAAGAGCTGTTGGCGTCGCATCACTATGGAGAACACTGGACGTTGCACTGGTTGGATGCCGTCCGCTACGCAGACACTCATGGCATCCATGTTGATAATCGGCGGGCTATCTGGCCGTACCGAGACTGGGTGATCAGCGCGTTCAATAACAATCAACCGTTCGATCAGTTTACCGTTGAACAGATTGCTGGGGACATGCTTCCTGAGGCGACACTGAATCAAAAAGTGGCGTCGGGATACAATCGCTGCTTACCCACGACCAGCGAAGGAGGTGTCATTAACGCGGAAGTCGCGGTCAACAACGCAAATGATCAGACGGCGTCCACCTTTGCTGTTTGGCAGGGGTTAACGGTGGGCTGTGCGGCTTGCCATGACCACAAATTCGATCCCATTTCTCAAAAGGAATACTATCAACTGACGGCCTTTTTTCGTAACAACGAAATGAAGGCAAAGGATGGCAATGCGAACGCACCTCCCCCGTTTTTAAAGGTGCCTTCGGAGGCCCAAGCCGCTGAGAAACGATCGCTCGAAAAAGACCGAAGTGAAATTGAAGCCCTGTTCAAATCGGAATACGAACGATGGCAAGCGGAAAACCAAAAGAAGAGTGCTGACGACATTGCTGTCGGGTTAGCGAAAGAGGAAGACTTGCCAAGCCTGATTCCAAGCGGAGGATTCAAATTCCTGCCCAAGCCAGAAGACGTAAAACGACCAGGCAAAAAGAAAAACACAGAGCCGGACGCGCAGCTAGGCCTCTTCGGTTCGACGCCTATCATCAACAAGCAGCAATTTATACGCTGCCTTGAGGAGGTTCCTGCCGGTGCGGGGCGGTCTTTTTCATGCGGGGGCTTTGTCCGGGTTGAGCCCGGCACCGCTGGCACGATTTGGTCGAAGATGTTTGCAGACGATCAAGTAGGTTGGAACCTGTCGCTGAACAGGAAAGGCCAGGCAATCGTGCGGGTGATCGCCGATCCTAAAGAAATGATGTTGGATGTGATAACCGACCGTAAAATCACAGACGGCAAGTGGCACCATCTTTTCGTTGTAATGGACGACGAGCGTAAGGACTCTCCTTTTACCATCTATATCGACGGCGTTGCCCAGTCCTATACTTCTCGCACTTCGTTAACCTTGCCCAAGACCGCTTCGTTTGCAACAGAGGCGAAAGTGGTCTTCGGACGCCTCGACGATCGAGGAAAAGGTGGTAAGACAAAGGCGATAAATAGAGGTCAAGTGCTGATCAGCGAGTTTCACCTCTTTCAAGATGCCCTCACCGCATCTGAGGTGATCAATCTGCAAGTCGCGCACGTTTCACATATTGGTTCAACTTTGGAAGCGGTATCGAAATTGGCTGCCGAAGCAACCACTAAGTTCGACGGCATTCCACCTAAGGACAAGAACAGCAGGAATAAAGAGAAAAAGAAAGCGTTTAGGAACGCTAAATTGGCGAAAGATCAGGCGTTAGATCTCAAAGCGACCGGCCGCCGCTTGCTTTTGCAAAAGCTGCTTGAGATCCAGCGGCCCAAGATTGCTCAAGGGGTGGCCAAGATGGCGGAGATTGACGGGCAGTTGTTGGAACTGGAAGGGAAAATACCCGTCACTCTGGTGATGAAGGAGCTTAAGAACTCAACTCCCCAAGCGCATATTCTTGACCGCGGCGATTACGCGTCGCCGACCGAAAAAGTCACGGCGGATGTGCCGGCGGTGTTGCCTTCGTTTAAAGTCGGCGCGACAAAGGATCGCTTGGGCTTGGCCGGGTGGATGGTGTCTCCGGAGAACCCTCTGACCGCGCGCGTTACCGCAAACCGGTATTGGTATTATTTGTTTGGCACTGGCATTGTTGAGTCCACCGAGGATTTTGGTGTCACCGGTTCGCGCCCTTCGCATCCGGAATTGCTGAACTGGTTGGCTGCTGATTTCGTTGAAAATGATTGGGATGTGAAACGGTTGTTGCGAACCATTGTGTCGTCTTCCACCTACCGTCAATCGCAAACCGTCACCGCTGAGAAGCTTAAACTGGACCCCAATAATCGGTTGCTCAGCCGCGGTCCGCGTGTGCGTTTGGATGGCGAGCAATTACGTGACATGGCGCTTCTGAATTCGGGGCTGCTGGTTGATAAGTTAGGTGGACCGCCGGTGAAACCTTACCAGCCCGCCAAGATTTGGCAGGAAGTTGCGATGGCTCAATCGGACACGCGATACTATCGACCGGATTCCGGCGAAGGGCTTTACCGACGGTCACTGTACACGTTTTGGAAGCGCACTGCCGCTCCGCCAACGATGACGATCATGAATTCGCCCGATCGAGACGTTTTCTGCGTCCGGCGCGAACGGACAAACACGCCGTTGCAGGCGTTTGTGATGTGGAATGATCCTCAGTTCGTAGAAGCAGCGAAGAAGGTTGCCGAACGTTTGGTGGAACAAGGAGGAAGCTTTAGTGAATCGGCGGACGCCCTAGGCCAATCGTTCTTGGCGCGTTCCTTTAGCGACCAAGAACTTGTTTTGCTCAAGGCAACCCACGGCGCGGCGTTGGACGCTTTTGAAAAGGAGCCTGAGAAAGCAGATGCGCTTCTGGAGGTTGGTAGTTCCGCGGTCAGTGAGGATCTTGATTCTGCGACCGTCGCCGCTTGGACGGTCGTTGTCAGCCAAGTGATGAATCTGGATGAAGCGCTGACGAAGTAAAGCCCTACCGAAGTCGTAACCGCACTCCACTCACGAAGAAATGATTCGATCCCTTCAACGAAAAGACTTATACAATGAATAACATCGACCAGTTCAACGAATCCGTTTGTCGGCGGCAGTTTTTTCGCAGATCCGCAACAGGATTGGGCGTGGCGGCATTGTCGTCCTTGCTGGGCCGGGAATCTCAGGCCGAAGGGATTCGCGTGGGCACGCATTTCGCGCCCAAAGCCAAACGCGCGATCTATCTTTCGATGATCGGTGCTCCCAGCCAATTCGAGACGTTTGACTACAAACCGAAACTGGAGGAGATGCACAAAACGGATCTCAAAGAGATGTTGGTTAAATCGGGAGTGCGTCTGACGACGATGACTTCAGGCCAAGCGACGTTTCCAGCGGTGGCCAGCAAGTTCAAATTTCAACAGCATGGCGAAACCAGGGCGTGGGTCAGCGAAAAATTACCCCACACGGCGAAGATGGTCGACGACATGTGCATCATTCGGTCGATGCACACCGACGCGATCAATCATGAGCCGGCCAATCAGTTAATGTTTACGGGCAACATGATCAGCGGAAAGCCTTCGATCGGATCGTGGTTGTCTTACGGGCTTGGTTCGATGAACGAAGACTTGCCTGAATTTGTAGTGCTCCACGCCAGCAACACCGGCCGCCAAGACCCGCAAGCGATCTCCTCACGGTTTTGGGGGGCCGGGTTCCTGCCTGGCAAGCACGCGGGTGTTTCGCTGCGGTCGCATGGGGATCCCGTTTTGTTCCTTAAGAATTCGCCCGGCATCGATCCGAAGCTGCGTCGAACGATGCTCGACAATCTGAATCAGATGAACCAGATGACCTATGACTCCGTCGGCGACCCGCAGACTCAGACTCGCATGAAGCAGTACGAGATGGCGTTTAGGATGCAAACGTCTGTTCCAGATTTGACCGACCTGAGCTCGGAGCCAGAAAAGACGTTTGAAATGTACGGCCCCGACAGCAAGAAGTCGGGAACTTTTGCCCGCAGTTGTTTGATGGCTCGGCGATTGATTGAACGCGATGTGCGTTTTGTTCAGATCTTCCATCGCGGTTGGGATCAACATAAGAACCTCCCCAAAGATTTAGCGAATCAGTGTAAGGACGTTGATCAAGCTTCTTGGGCATTGGTTCAGGATCTTAAACAGCGCGGAATGCTTGATGACACATTGGTCATTTGGGGAGGCGAATTTGGTAGAACCGTTTATTCGCAAGGTGGCATTTCTGAGAGCAGCTACGGACGTGACCACCATCCAAAATGTTTCACGATGTGGATGGCCGGTGGTGGAGTGAAGCCAGGTGTTTACGGTGAAACCGACGAAATATCGTTCAACATCGTTAAAGACCCCTATCACGTCCGGGATCTGCACGCAACGATTTTGCACCAGATGGGAATCGACCATGAGCGTTTAAGCGTCAAATATCAAGGGCTCGATCAGAAGTTAACCGGCGTCGAGCATGCTCACGTTATGAAGGATATATTGTTGTAGATTGTCGCGTTTGGCTCCTAAGTCTTCAGCGCTATGTTACGTCTTGAGCGTAGCCGAAGTTATCAAAACTACGGAACTTTTCTCTGTTCGACCTACCAGATTTCTGACGAATTGGGCTACCCAACGCTGAAGTATTAAGGGGTTACTTTCCAGCGGATGCTGTCGGCGATCCTGAAATTTGTGTCGATCTTCTACA
>CALDEW010000133.1 GCA_937942355.1 uncultured Pirellulaceae bacterium
GCCAAGGTAACCACCGGCGGCGCGGGCCACTTCCTTGGATCGCGTCATCACGCTGTGCTTGAGTTGACCGGTCGCCGAAGGATCGAGCTTGCCTTTGATCGAAGCGACGTAGCTTTTCCATGCGTCCAGCAATTCGGCTTCGGGTCGGTTTTCCAACCAACCCTCAACAACACTATATGCGACCGAATCCGATGCAACGCCAGCATCAGTGGCGGCACTAAGGATCGCCTTTTTCTCCGCATCTGCCATCTCGCGATCCGCCCAAGCGACGGCAACCAATGGAATCAGTGAAACTGCCGTCAGTGATTCTGGCGTGATGCCTTGATCGACCAATCCTTGAAGAACAGCTTCGTCCTCGATGCCCGATGCGGCTTTTAGAGAAGAGCGATCGTCTTCGCTGGCCAATTCTTGCTTAAGCTTTTCCAGCAGTTCTTTGTCTCGTTTGGCAAAGAAGCTTTCGGCCAAAGATTCACCACGACTGTTCAATTCATCCATCAGATACTCCGGCTATCGCCTGTGTTGTTTGAAGGCACTTCGACGCGCCGTTTATTTGTAGAACGGATTATATAAAACGTTGACCATTGTGAAAACTCGACCGGCCAAAATAAATTCTCCGCCGCAGGAAAAGACGTTGTGATTTGGGTTCTCGATCCGCACTACCCTACTTGGACACCGCTTGGAGGATTCGGTGCGGACTAGAATCACGTTGATTCAACCATCACATCGTCGGTGGAGGGCAGCTCTTGCTGGAGGGCGAGTTGCCTGGGATGGCTAATTGGTGCCTTCGTATTTGTTACGAAGCCGCTGAACCACTTTTTGAATCTCGCCTTTGAGCTTGGGCGTGTCGGCGATTTCAATGGCGCGGTTTTCGGAAAGCCGCGCCAAACGCGTTTTGCCCATTCGCCGCATCAGCATCGACTTTTGCAACGTCGCTTCGGCGCGCAGGTCAGCCGGAACACGCGTGTCGTCGGCGAAGTTATCCAGCGTTTGCAATGCCTCTGCCTGCCGGTCAGTGGCGTAGAGCGCGTCGGCTTTGCCGGAGACCAGTTCGATCAAAACATCGGGGTTGCGGTCTGCGAAGGGGATCGCAGTATCGAAGGCCTTCAAGGCTGCGTCATATTTTTGCTCAGCCATCAACAGGTCACCTTTGGCGGTCCAAAAGAACAAATTCCGCTCACCTTTAGCCAATCCCGCACGCAGGGAAGAATCCAGCAAGTCCATCGCGGCCGTTTTGCGACCACTGCCGACCATCAGCATGATTTTCTTCACCATCAGACGTTCTTTGGTCGCGCCTTCAACTCCATCGAGATTAATCATCTCGTCCAACAGCGCGTCGATGGCCTCGTCGTCGTTCATTTTTTTGACGATGCCCAATTTGATCTGCAAGACTTCCATTTTTTGCTGGACTGAGAAGTCAAGTTCGGCCATCACCGCGTCGATCATTTTGATGGCCGTATCAGGTTTCTCTATTCGGGCGATCAGCATCAGATCGGTCATGATCACTTTCCGCATTTCGGCATCCGCATCGCCGTTCCATTTCGCACGCAGTCCCAGCGCGTTATCGGAGTCGAGTTTAACGATCTGCTCAATCACGTCTGCGTAGTAAATGGGCACGATGACTTCGTCCATGCCTGAGAGGGCTTTGTCCAGCAGCCGTGCCTTTTCAGCTCCTTTGGCCTTTTCGGCTTTGGCGAAATTGTCGTCGCGGTTTTGGCGCGCCCGTCGATGTTCGGACAGCATGCCCAGGTAATTTTCCACCCCGCCTGGTTCATAACCGGCGATGGCAAACGGCTTCATCGTCGCGTCGGTCAGCACGACGGTGGGGTAACCGGTGACGCCGAAACGTTCAGCCCACTTATATTTCGGCTGCTTAGCCTCGGCAGGGTCGCGGTCGGCTGGGAAATCCAATTTGATCAGCACAAAATCGGCCGAGATCTCGCCGACAAATCCGTCCGCCGTGAGGACCTCTTCCTTCAGTCTCTTACAGGGGGGGCACCATTGTTCCCCGGTAAACAGCAACAAGATGTCCTTGCCGTCCTTGATTGCGGCTTGAGCCCCTTTTTCGACGTCAGTCTGCCACTGAGCATGCAAGTCGCTAGTTGCGATCAAAAGGGGCGCCAACGATATCCAGATTGCGATGAGATTGAGTTTCATAGGTCTATGTTAGTGCAATCTACCGATATTGGCAACAAAACGTCGACAATCAGAGCCTCTAAGAGCATTCAACGTGTTCGCCAGTAATGTTGACTCCGATTCGAGATTGGACTCAAAAACGATGATTTTGGCAGGCGTTTCTTCCGATAAATGCGTTATTCCAATTGAAAGCAATAGCATTGGGCGATAAACTGTGGCCCTTTGGTGGAAGACCCGTTGTGGGGAATCACCGCATATTTAAACCTTTTGTAACCACTCTAGGTATCGTTCCTGCTTTAAGGTTCGATCGCTGTTTCAGCCCAACGAGCACAAATAGTGCCCGATGGTTGTTGCACCAGCAGCCTTTGTTGTGGCGGAGAAATTGATGGCTGAGAATACACTCGTTCAAGACCTCGTCGATGCTGGCGTTCACTTTGGCCACCGGGCCAGTCGCTGGAACCCCAAAATGGCACCGTATATTTACGGTAAGAAAAAGCAGATCCACATTCTGGATATTCGCGAAACAGTACGCGGATTGCTGCGAGCCAAAAAGTTTATCTCTAACGTGGCCGCAGGCGGAAGCCTGATTCTATTCGTCGGCACCAAGCGTCAAGCTTCTGCGGCGGTCCAACGCGAATCTGAGCGTTGCGAAATGCCCTACGTCAGCGAACGTTGGCTTGGTGGTGCGTTGACGAACTTCCGCACCATTCGTAGCCGGATGGGACGACTGGAAGAGTTGGAAGATATTCGTGAGTCTGACAAGATCAACGGATACTCAAAGAAAGCTCAATCGACGCTTAATCGCGAGTACCGCAAGATCTACCGCAACCTCAACGGCATGCGTTCGATGAACCGCCGTCCTGAGTGCTTGGTGTTGATCGATCCTAATAAGGAGAAGAACGCGATTTTGGAAGCTCGATCTTTGGGCATCACAACCATCGCGCTGATCGACTCTAACTGCGATCCCGATATGGTGGACCTGCCGATCCCGGGCAACGACGACGGTATCCGCTCAGTCGAGCTGATTATGTCGCATCTTGCTGACGCTGTGATCGCGGGTAAGAAGAACATCGTTGCCAAGAACGAAGGCAAGGATCGCACTGGACGCCGGAATCGCCCTAAGTCAAAGCCAAAAGCAGCGGCGGCGAAGAAGGCTCCTGCTGCTGAGGCCGCGGCTGCGCCTGCTGCCGAAGCGAAAGCGGCACCTGCCGAAGCCAAGCCAGAGGCGACTCCCGCAGCAGAAGGTTAAAACGTTCGATATGGCCGCTGGGTGGCGCTGCTTGAAGCTTGAAGCGCTTAAGTTGACGCTGTTTAACAATTCTGGCGGTGCTTGATGAACTTATTGTGAGGTCGACCTGTCTCTGTGATGAATTTCCAGATTCAGGTTGTATCTTGTGGATCGGCGGTTTGAAAACCGACCAAAGACCAACCACTCATTCGATTTAGACGAAGAAAAGAAGGAAGATTATGGCTACCATTTCAGCAGCAGATGTCCGCGAACTTAGAAAAGTCACCGGCGCAGGAATGATGGACTGCAAAAAGGCACTCAAAGAATCCGACGGCGATTTTGACGGAGCCATCGATTACTTACGTAAAAAAGGCCAGAAGGTTGTCGCTAAACGTGCCGGCAAAGATGCCACCGAAGGCGTTGTTATGGCTTCGGCTGAAAATGGCAAAGGCGTTATTCTGTCGATCAGCTGTGAGACTGACTTCGCGGCCAAGAACGATCAGTTTTTGGCGTTGGCAACGAAGGTTTCTGAACTGGCTCAGGCAAAACTGCCGGCGACCAAGGAAGAACTGCTTGCGTTGGAACTCGATGGTTCTCCCGTCGAAGAGCAGCTCAAAGGTTTGACCGCGATCACCGGTGAGAAGATCGAATTGTCTAACTATTTCGTGGTCGAAGGCGAGAACATTGCTTCGTACATTCACGCCGGTAGTAAAATCGGTGTGCTGGTTTCCTATAAGGATGGCGGCAAAGCTGACGAAGCTTCTCAGTTCTTCCGCAGCGTTGCGATGCACATCGCGGCGATGGCTCCTTCGATTCTATCTCCCGATGAGTTCGAAGAGGATTTCGTCATCAAGGAAGCCGAAGCACTGCGGGCTCAGATCGAAGCTGAAAACGAAACCAATCGCATCGAAAACTTGGGCAAGCCCATGAAGAACGTGCCGCAGTACGCCAGCCGTCGTCAATTGACGCCGGAAGTACTCAAGGCCGCCGAAGATGCGATCAAGGAAGAGTTGAAGGCCGAAGGCAAGCCTGAGAAGATCTGGGACAAGATCGTACCTGGAAAGCTAGAGCGTTTTATCGCCGACAATACTTTGTTGGATCAAGAGCGCTGCCTGCTAAGCCAGTTCTTTGCGTTGGATGACACGAAGACTGTCGCTCAAGCAGTCGAAGATTTCGCCGACGGTGCGGCCTTGGTTGAATTCAAGCGCGTTGCGGTTGGTTAATCAGCCAAAGCTGAAACTAGATTTACAAATCATCCGTCGGCCAGCAAATTTGCTGGCCGGCGGATTTTTTTGTGTTTACCTTCGACAAATGCATTATGCTCGACCGAAGCGACCGAAGCTTTTGCGAGCGGTATGGCGAGCCCCATCGTCGTGACAACACAGATGTCAGGCGCTAGCCGCTAGCCGCGGGGTGTGGAGCGAAGAGAAGAAGCATCGGGGAATCCGATCTCAACGAACCGGCGGCTAGCGTTCAATGGCACTTACTTTAGAGAAAATTTTCCTCGAAACGTACAAGGAAAATTTTCTTCATGATTCGACATCGCCGAAACGTAAGTGACGTGCGCTTCCAGTGTCCGCCATCCACCACCGCCTGTTTCAGCAGTTGGAATTGGTGGGAACATATCGTTAAAATCTGAGCTATCGAGTGTTTCACGTTTTAATTTCCCGGGCTCGATGCTCACGCAAGCTGGAAGCGTGCGCCACGTAAAATTGGCGAAGCCAATTTTATCCATCTCGTTGCCTGGCGAAGTAAAGACGCTTCGATGTAACGTCGCGGTGGAGTTGGGGGACAAGTTTCGTAACCGTTCACGGAATTTGGATTGG
>CALDEW010000134.1 GCA_937942355.1 uncultured Pirellulaceae bacterium
GTAAATCAGCGTCTTTTAGCAGCGTGACAGCCCGATCGGCCATCGCTCGGGCATCATCGACCGGGCAGAGCAAATCGAACGATTCGTGGCAACCTAGGATCTCAGGGCTGCCTCCTACCAGCGTCGTCAGCACTGGCAAACCACTGGAGACGGATTCCAAAATCACACGCCCCAGCGGTTCCTGCCGGGCCGGATGTAAAAGCAAATCAACACCGACATAAATCTCCGGCATGTCGTCTCGCCGCTGCAACCAGTGGACCTTTCCAGCGCAGGCACCTGATTGACTACGCTGGATTAAATCCGCTTCGTACTGAATCGCTTCTTGCTTGGTCGAATGCCTGCTGCCAACGATCAAAAGATGGCAGTTGGGTATTTTAGCCACCACTCTTTCAAAAACGGCCAGCAAAACGTCGACGCCTTTTCTCATTCCAATCTGCCCAACGAACAGCAGGGCAGGGGAGGTGGATGGGATGCCAAGCTCGGATTTGATGTTGGAACAATTGGCCGCCGATTCATTCTTGGGCCGAAACAACTCCAAATCGACGCCGTTGTGAATCACCGTGATTTTCGATTCTGTCATGCCTTGGCCGGCGTGATGGTCTTTGGTCGCCTGAGAGACAGCGACAATTCGATCCAATTGATTAACATCTTCAATCGCTTTGTTACTCAATTTGATAATGTCTCTTAGATAGCCAACGGCGGTTATACCAAGGGCGCTTGTCACGGGGCCGCAGAGCCGGCTGATCGAAAGGCTGTTGCACCACACCAAATCGGGTTGATGGCTGTTAAGAACGGCGGCTAAATCTGCGCGGTATTCCGTCTGTGATTTACGTGCCCCGTCGGCGTGGTGTGTCGTCAGCGCGATACCGCGCACATCCAATTTGCGTATGCGATCGGCGAGCGTTTTGTGATCTCCGGCGGTCGGGAGATTTGGAAACGCAATTTTGATTCGCCACCCAGATTCAATCAACAGCGGAAGCACCGCCAGCATGGATTGCTCGCCTCCGTTAAGCGAGTCAAACTCAGCAACGATCAGCAGTTTCCTCGTATCAGTCATCCCGTCGCATTTCATTTTCTCTAGCGGTTCACTGCGAAACCCGCAGATCTAACGACAATCCGGAAAACGCCGAATGGCCTGTTATCACTCAACGTAGCTACCGTCGCCAGACGGTGGACCCAACAAAGCGGCGGACGGAAAACACTTTGATAAGCGCCGGCCCCAAGACAGACACTACCCAACGCGGACACAACCAACGCAGACACAACCACGCTCTGGCGAGCGTAGCTACCTATTCGACTGTCCAAGTATCGCCACCGCCGAACAACTTCTCCAACTCGCCTTCGCCAGCTTTTTCAACAGATTGCTCGACCTGATTATTGATCATGGTGTCATAGGTCGGTCGCTCAACAGCCCGGAACACACCGATTGGCTCGGGAAATTCAGGATGCCGCATACGACTGAGCAAGAACGCCAGTTGCGAACTATCGGCACTTTCATCGTGGAACAAGAGATCATCCTGAGCCACTTTTCCGCTGGACAGATCAACGACTTCGGGTGTGAACCCATTGAGCCGAATGCCTTTTTCACCACCGGAGAAAATCAGCGGCTTGTTGTGCTCAAGCTCGACCGTTGTGTCGTCCTTGGTCGCTTTGGCTTTCGCGTAGTCCCAAATCCCGTCGTTGAACACGTTGCAGTTCTGATAGACCTCTAGGAAGGACGTACCGCGATGCTCCGACGCCCGCTGCATCATCGCCCGCAAGTGTTTAATGTTCGAGTCAACCGAACGCGCCACAAACGTCGCTTCGGCAGCCAATGCCAACGAAAGCGGATTGATGGGTTGGTCGATCGAACCGATCGGCGTACTTTTGGTCACGGTGCCGACGCTGGACGTTGGCGAGTACTGGCCTTTGGTCAATCCGTATATTCTGTTGTTGAACAGAATCACGTTCAGATCGACGTTTCGGCGAATCATGTGCATGAAGTGATTACCGCCGATGCTCAGTGCATCGCCATCACCGGTGATCACCCAAATATCAAGCTCCGGGCGCGTCGATTTCAAGCCCGTCGCGAACGCGGGCGCACGGCCGTGGATCGAGTGCATTCCATACGTATTCATGTAGTACGGAAAACGGCTGGAGCAACCGATGCCGGAAATGAAAACGGTCTCCTCTTGAGACTTGCCCAACGAAGCAAGGACCTTTTTCATCTGCGCGAGAATCGAATAGTCGCCACAACCAGGACACCAACGGATGTCTTGATCAGATGCGAAATCTTTGTCAGTTAATACAGGTAGATCAGTGCTCATAGCAAGCAATTCGTACGAAAGAAAAAATGGAAAATGATTGGAAAGTAGGGCCGGTTCCCACCGGCCTCGTCATGTCGGTGTTGGCGATGCGATGCCTAGCCAGCCACTCGTTTGATCTCAGCGACCAGTTCAGAAACCTTGAATGGCTTACCCTTGATTTTGTTAAAACCAATGGCGTCGACTAAGTATTTGCTCTTAATCAGCAAACGTAGTTGGCCCGTGTTGAGCTCGGGGATCAGAACGCGATCGTAGTCACCCATGACCGACTCAAGGTTTTTGGGGAAAGGACTGATCCATCGAAGATGAACGTGTCCTACATCTAATCCAGCGTCAATGGATTCCTTGACCGCAGTGCGGCATGAACCATAAGTACCGCCCCAACTGAGCACCAAAGTGCCTTTGGATTTCCCAAAGACCTCCACCGGAGCGATCGATTCGGCGACCATCTCCACCTTCTTGGCACGTGTCTCCACCATGTACTGGTGGTTGTCAGGATCGTAACTCACGTTACCCGTTCCGTCTTGTTTCTCCAAACCACCGACGCGATGCATCAGCCCTGGAGTTCCCGGCACGGCCCAAGGACGAGCGAGATTCTCGTTGCGACTGTAAGGCAAAAATTCTTCGTCGGGATCCGATGGTGCGACAGGGTGCTTAACTTCGATCTTCTCTAAACTGCTAACCTCGGGCACGCGCCACGGTTCGGCACCGTTGGCAATGTAACCGTCGGAGAGAATGACGACCGGCGTCATGTATTTGGTCGCAATCCGCCATGCTTCAATCGCCGTATCGAAACAGTCGCCGGGACTTTGAGCCGCGATCACTGGCAACGGAGATTCACCGTTGCGACCGTGCATGACCATCAACAGGTCGGACTGCTCAGTCTTGGTCGGAAGACCCGTACTGGGACCGCCGCGTTGCACGTCGATGACGATGAAAGGGAGTTCCAAAATCAGGCCTAACCCGATACCTTCGCCCTTGAGCGCGATTCCGGGTCCACTGCTGGTCGTGATGGCCATGCTGCCACCGAAGGCCGCACCGACGGCAGAACAAACGGCTGCGATTTCGTCTTCGGCTTGGAAAGTCCGCACGCCAAAGTTCTTGTGCTTACTTAATTCGTGCAGGATATCGCTGGCAGGTGTAATCGGATACGACCCCAGAAACAATTCCTTATCGCTCAGCTTCGCAGCCGCGATCAAGCCCCACGCAAGGGCTTGGTTACCCATCACGTTGCGATAGGTCCCTGGCTCCAATTCGGCCGCAGGTACAGAAAACGTCGACGCGAAATGTTCGGTCGTTTCGCCATAGTTCCAACCGGCCTTGAGCGCCAATCGGTTGGCTTCAGCGACGTCGGGCTTCTTAGCAAATTTGTTCTCGATGAATCGCAACGTCGGTTCAACGTCTCGGCCGTACAACCAAAACACCAATCCCATCGCGAAAAAGTTCTTACAACGATCGGCAAATTTTACCGACAGCCCGGTAGGTTCCACCGCAGTGCGCGTCATCGACGTCATTGGGACTTCGATCGTGCGATAGTGTTCCAGCATGCCGTCGGTGAGAGGATTGGTTTCCAGTTTTGCCAATTTAAGATCTTTGGCTTCGAAACCATCGGAGTTAACGATCAGGATTCCGGTCTTCTTGAGGTCCGCCAGATTGGTAATCAAAGCAGCCGGATTCATGCAGACCAGCGCATCGACACCATCACCTGGGGTGAAAATTTCTTCGGCAGAAAACTGGACTTGGAAACCACTGACACCAGCGCGTGTTCCGCGCGGAGCACGAATCTCAGCGGGGAAATCAGGGAAGGTAGCCACATCGTTGCCTGAAAGGGCAGACGTGTTGGTCAATTGGGTTCCCAGCAACTGCATGCCGTCGCCGGAATCGCCGCACAACCGCACGGTAACACCCGAAACGGATTCTGAAGGCTTTGACGTTGGCGGAAATACCGTCGAACTACTCATGCTTGTCTCGTCTATTTCATCTATTTTAAAAGGGGAAACCACTGGCGCCGGCGACATCAACGATGTTCAGGGGAACCAACGTTTTGCCCAAGGCGGGTAGGTTTTTGGCTAATTGATACTGAAAACGAATGGCCATAACAACGTCAGTCCAACTTGCCAGGATAATTTATATGAACTCAGATCAATCAGTGTATTCCTCGTGCCCGACAAAAGCTAAGCATTTTCACTTATAGCCCCCAATTTCGAAAGGGGGAATCCTTTGTTAGAATCCGATTGACACTTGATTTTCTGTCATCACATCACCTTAATCAATAAAGGATTTCCTTCGATGGAAAGGTCCCTTGTACTCCTGAAGCCCGATTGCGTTCAACGCCGTTTGATGGGCAAAATTATTACCCGTTTTGAAGACAAAGCCATCGAAATTGTGGCCATGAAGTTAATGCAAGTCACGCCCGACTTGGCCAAACAGCACTACGCAGAACACGTAGAAAAACCCTTTTACCCGGGTTTGGAAGAGTTCATCACCGGTGCGCCCGTCGTCGCGATCGTGGCTCAAGGGCTGGACGTGATCCGCGTGATTCGCGAAATGCTGGGTGCGACCAATGGTCTCAATGCCGCTCCAGGCACCATTCGAGGTGACTTCAGCAGTAGCCGACAGATGAACTTGGTGCACGCTTCGGACGGCCCCGAAGCCGCCGCCCGTGAAATTGGGCTCTACTTCAGCGACAGCGAAATCTGCGCTTTCGATTCCTGCATGGTTTCTTGGTGCCGCGCAGACGACGAGTAGAACCTGAGAAGCAATCAGGTCGGTAAGATTAAAGAATCTAAGAGCTCATTCTACGAACACGTAGGGTGGGCTCTCATCCGACTCGCGCCCCCACCTAAGCCAACTGATAAACGCCGCCCGCAGCATCTCGCGCTTTTTGCTGCTCGACCCATTCACGGTTGGCCATCACGGCTTTGTTGCAGTGGTCTTCATCAAGCAATTGATAGTGCACGTTGCGCTGCCGAGGCTCAAATCCAAGTTCGGAAATCGAATCTCGAATCTGATCGAGCGTCAGATAGTGAACGGTGCCGGCCTCTGCGACGACGTTTTCTTCAATCATCAAACTGCCCATGTCGTTGGCACCGTAAACCAAGGCCAACTGCCCAACCTTCAAGCCTTGCGTCACCCAACTGGATTGAATGTTATCGATGTTGTCCAGAAACAACCGCGCGATCGCCTGCATCTTCAGATACTCAAACGATCCCAGCGGCGTAATGTCCGACATCTCGGTGTTATCCGGTTGAAAAGTCCAACAAATGAACGCCGTGAACCCGCCCGTTTCATCCTGCAAATCGCGCAGACGCTGAAGGTGTTCGATGCGCTCAGCCGCCGTTTCGACATGCCCAAACATCATCGTCGCGCTGCTGCGTCCGCTCAGTTTGTGCCACACG
>CALDEW010000135.1 GCA_937942355.1 uncultured Pirellulaceae bacterium
ATATTCGTAAGCCGCGCGCAGAGACGCGGAGCCGCAGAGTTTTTCTTGAAGTATCTGTTTTGGTTTGGCTCGAGACTACTAACCCAACCTGCATTTTTCTTGACACTGCCATAGCGATCACCGACAATTGAGATCTAAGACAATGGGTAGTGAACTTTCAAATTTGCAGATCACGATTCGCCTAGGGAGAAGAAATTGCACGAACAACACGGTGATGAATCCGGTAGCCAAGCCGCAGAAGGCGATACTTCCAAAGCCAATAATGGTGCTGGAAACATTGCTGGCCCGATATATATGGCTGCATTAGTATTGGTGGCGTTGGGATTGAATTACTGCCTTATCTTTATCTGGCCCAGCGAGGACAAATCGCTTACTTATTTACCGCGCTTCCTTTCATCGATCGTTCTGGCATTTCTTCTACTTCATCTATTGGGATTGAGACAAAAATCCTGAATAGGTGTTGCGTTAAACGCAGGGCTGCAAAAAAAGCAAGCAATAGATCTGCAAAGAAAACGATGATCACCAAGTACAAACTAAAAGGCAAATCAAAGGATACATACATGGATCAGTTCGACGCAGAATATCTATCCGAGCATCTCCTCTGCGGCTCCGTGTCTCTGCGCGCGGCTAACGAATATTTCCGCGCGCAGAGACGCAGAGCCGCAGAGTGAAACGAACAAGGAGAATATTACTTACGCAGGACGCGCGAGAACGCTTGACTGCCCAATCAACGGCAATCAGGTTAAGTTCTTTTCACAAAATCAGTAGTATCGCATCACAGCTCTTGAATGGATCAATGAAAACTAAGTTCATCTTGCAATCTCTATGGTCTTATTTGTTACTGCTGTTCATTTTGGTCAACACCTCAGACGCTGCCGAAATTGACTGGCAGAACCCGTTCACAATCACCTCTCCAAACGACGTAGTAAATCTTGGCGGACCTATTCATTTAGCCGCTGACTTCAATCCGCCAGAAACCTTTAATCCGGACAATGGCTTATTATTCATTCCGGGCCCCTTTGACGGTGTGATCAACGGGATTCAATTCACCCCGACCGACCAGAACATCGTAGGATTATTGGATACGAACCTTGTTGGGTTTGCGGGAACTACGTTGGCAAATCTTGCACAGGGAGCTGCAAACGCTTCCACTTTTCTTAACGGTTCGGATGGCCGCTTTTACCGAGGCTTGCCGACTGGCGATTCTGATCTAGACAATTTGCTGGACAGCCATGCGTTTCGCCGGATCGACGGAATGGCTGACATTACTATAGAAAGTCTGGCAGTCGGCACGCAGTATCAGGTTCAGTTGATAGGTATCGCCGACGGGCGACCAAGTTCGGCCAGTTCGGTGGCAATGATTGATAATGGAAATGGATTTTTTCTGCCGGGCGGACCTACCTTGCAACGAGGACTATACCAAACTGTATTGGGAAACTTCACAGCCGATTCAGTGTCGCAAACAATTCAAATTGACAACTCAGGCGGCCTATCGGGAATTGTAGTACAAGCTATTCCCGAGCCGAACGCGACTTGGTTTCTCGCATTATGCGCATCGCTGGGCGGGATGGCACATCGGAATCGAAGAGCATGTAGGTAAGAATCTGATTGCCCACGGAATGATCGCGAACCCCGCTGACAAAAGATATTTAAGGAAGCACTGATCATGCGTGTCCATGCGATAAGGCTGACTCCAGGCCAAGATTTAATGGAGGAACTTCAACGCTGGGCCGGTGACCACGAGGCGGCTTCGGTGCTTTCGGTGGTGGGTAGTTTGAACCACGCCACGCTGCGGTTTGCCAACCAATCTGAGTCTACGCGCGTCGACGGCCCGCTCGAAATTCTGTCGCTCAGCGGCACGCTTTCCAAGCACGGTGCTCATCTGCATCTTTCGGTTGCCGATCGTCACGGTAAGATGACCGGAGGGCATCTTAAGCCGGGCAGCCCGATCTTCACCACCGCCGAGATTGTTCTTGGCGTCTACCCAGACTTGGTCTTCGCCCGTGAACTGGATGACACCTACGGGCATAAGGAACTTGTCGTGCGGCGAAAACAGACGTAGCGCTTTGCACGGCTTTAGCGGCTGGCGGCGAGTCCTTCGGTTCGTTGGGCTAATTTTTCCCGATGTTTCTGCCAAAGACTCCCCGACCCGCGGCTAACGTTTGTAAAGAAATATCCGACGGGATCTTTGATTGGTTTGGCTGAATTCTACTTTGTAAACGGAAGCTCATCAAAATACCTCGGCCCTTTCCAAGTCAAACTTTGTTAATATTGTGTACTTTTATTCGCCACACCCTCGCCACGATGGCTGCAGCCAAGTCTCACGTCGATTCTTTCAAGAGTTGTCAAATATGACGAATCGTTTTCTTTGTACACTGATTGGAATTCTATTTGTCTTGATTCTTTCAGGCAGTTCTCATGCTCAGGAAGCTCAAATTTCAGGCGAGCTTAAACGGTGGCATAATGTGATGCTTACCGTTAACGGTCCACAAGCCTCCGAGAACGGTGTCCCCAACCCTTTTATGGACTACCGCATGGAAGTGGCTTTTCTGAACGCGGATTCTGGTCTGTCCTACATCGTGCCGGGATATTTTGCGGCTGATGGCGATGCCGCCAACACCTCGGCGACCTCGGGAAACAAATGGCGAGCCCATCTTTGTCCTGACCACGAAGGCGAATGGACTTACAAAGTTTCTTTTCGACATGGAGACGATATCGCGATCTCTGATGACGTCAATGAAGGGACGCCTGTAGAGTCCGTCGATGGTTTGGAGGGTACGATTACGATTGCGGCCACGGACAAGTCCGGCGTTGATTTTCGAAGTAAGGGACGGCTGAACTACGTGGGGAAACATCACCTGCAGTTTGCGGGGACCGGTGATTTTTTTCTCAAAGCGGGCGCCGACGCACCTGAGAATTTTCTGGCTTACCGAGATTTCGATGGTGACTTCAAAACGGACGGTAACAAAGACAATCTGATCAAGGACTGGCAGCCCCACGTTCAAGACTGGCAGCCGGGTGATCCGACATGGGGAGGCGAAAAGGGCAAAGGGATCATCGGTGCGATCAATTATCTGGCGTCCCAAGGCTTGAACGCGTTTTCGTTTTTGACACTGAACATCGATGGCGATGATCGAAATGTGTTTCCCTATACGGCGTACGATGAAAGGTCGAAAATCGACTGCTCGCGGATGGACCAGTGGGAGATCGTGTTCTCACACGGCGACAAGATGGGCATGTACTTGCACTTCAAAACGCAAGAAGCCGAAAACGTGAATTTGCTTGACGGCGGTGAAATGGGACGGCAGCGTAAGCTATATTATCGTGAACTGATCGCGCGGTTCAGCCACCATTTGGCGCTCAATTGGAACTTAGGGGAAGAAGTTGGCCTCGGTCACAAGGTCAGCACTGAGAAAAAGGTCGCTTGGGCCCAATACTTTTGGGACCATGATCCTTATCAGCACCCCATTGTCATTCACAACGGTAATCGACACTACGACCTCTTGGGAAGCGCATCGAAGCTAACGGGTTTTTCATTGCAAACCAGTAAACCTGACTTTCGCAACGTCCACCGGCAAACGCTCGACTATCTCCGCCGTTCGGTTGCGGCTGGCAAGCCGTGGGTCGTCGCCTGTGACGAACCTGGAGATGCGTCTCATGCGCTGGTCCCCGATGACGAGGATCCGACACGTAACGACGCGCGCCGGAATGCTCTGTGGGGGAATATCATGGCCGGCGGCGCGGGCGTTGAGTGGTATTTTGGTTACAAACACGCTCATAGCGATCTTTCGTGCCAAGACTATCGCGTGCGCGAAAAGATGTGGCAGCAGTGCCGAATCGCATTAGACTTCTTCGCTAAAAACAAGATCCCATTCGAGAAAATGACTAACGCTAACGATTTACTGGGGACTAAGAACGGATATTGCTTGGCGGAGCCGGGCGAACAGTATCTCGTGTTCCTAAAGCGCGCTGACACGACGACTTTGGATCTGTTTGGCGCGGACCGGGTATTTGAGATTCATTGGTTCAACCCACGTACAGGCGGTGATCTGCAATTGGGATCGATTCAAACCATCTCTGGCGGCGGTAAAGTGAAACTTGGTCAACCGCCGGTGGATTCCGATCAAGATTGGCTGGCGATTATTTCACCGGGCAATCCAAAGGCCGATAATCCGCCGAGCGCTGATGTCGGTAATACCACAAGCCAGTGAATGACAAACACGCCGCCGCAAAGTGCGCGTCTGCAAAATGCGGCAGAAGCTCTCAACCGATGCGGAAATGACAGATGTCGCCGTCTTTAACGACATACGTTTTTCCTTCCACCCGTAGCTTCCCGGCCTTTTTGATTTCGACTTCGCTGCCGTGCTCTTCTAGATCCTCAAGCGTGAATACTTCGGCGCGGATGAAGCCTTTTTCGAAGTCGGTGTGGATGACGCCAGCTGCTTCTGGCCCTGTGGCACCTGAGGGAATCGTCCAAGCCCGAACTTCCTTTTCGCCAGCAGTGAAGTAACTCTCCAACCCCAGCGTGCGATAGGCTTCTCGAGCCAACACGGCCAAGGCGGGTTCGGGTAAACCCACCGCTTCCAACATTTCGGCGCGTTCTTCCGGATCCAGTTCAGCTATCTCAGATTCAATCTTGGCACAAACAACCACCATTCCCGCGCCTGCCTTTTCTGCGTGGTCGCGCACTTTGGTAACCAAGGGGGATTTGCCTTCCAAATCGTCTTCGGAAACATTGGCGACGTACATAATCGGTTTGGCAGTGAGGAAACCGAAGCTATTGATCGACTTCCGCTGTAGCTCGTTAAGATCCAGCGTCCTCAACGGATGGCCTTGTTCCAGATGAGCATTACACTTCTCCAAAGTCTCGACCCGCAGTTTGGCTTCCTTGTCGCCCGAGCGCGCCGACCGAACCGCTTTTTCCATCCCCGAACTGACGGCCTCCATGTCAGCGAAAGTGAGTTCGGTTTCGATCGTTTCGATGTCAGCGATCGGATCAACCGCGCCGCTGACGTGGATCACGTCTTCGTCCTCAAAACAACGCACGACCTGAAGAATCGCATCGACTTCGCGAATGTGGCTGAGGAATTTATTGCCCAGCCCTTCGCCTTCGCTGGCGCCTTTGACGATGCCGGCGATGTCAACCAGTTTCAATACCGCAGGGATTACCTTCTGCGGCACAATGTATTTGGTGATGCGTTCGAGCCGACCATCGGGCACGCTGACGACGCCCTCGTTAGGTTCGATAGTGCAAAACGGGTAGTTTTCGCTGGCGGCGGATTTGGACAGCGTAAGTGCGTTAAACAAAGTGCTTTTGCCAACGTTTGGGAGTCCTACGATTCCTGCTTCCATGATGTCTCAGTGCCTGAAGAAGATGCGGTGACGGGTCGTTTCAAGCCGCAGATGATACTGGATCAGGAGATTTTTTTCCAGATTGGCTGAAACGAAGTTCATCTTGACTTCGACTTCGACCTCGACGATCCCATCCTATCGCGGGAAGGATCGGCGGTGCAGCGTCCCTTTCGCGTGTTGATGATCGCCCAAAACGACTGCGGTGCCTGAGCGTACATCCAGCGTTCGGTCGGACATCTTATCGTCATCAAACCGACCATGTTTGGCAACGTAAGCACGCATCGCTTCGATCTTCTGTGCAGGCGATGCTTCACCAGGAAGTTCGAATCCCGGAGCGTTGCCCCAGATAATTCTGACGCCCGTGCGCTGTCCCATGTTTGTCCAAAACTGGAACGGAATCCGGCGATCCGACGCATTGGACCGGTCTCGCCATGTCATCAATCGGTACAGCCCCATCGGCTTCCAAAGGTCCTTCACCGCGTCACTGATTGCCGCTGCGTGCTGAATGCGTACATCCTGCCATTGTGACCAAGCGATCAGTTGGTCCGTGTACATCGGCTGATGGATCGAAATCCGCAAAAAGTCTTCGGCCGGGTTTGTAAATCCACTTCCCATCACCGTAGCGGTTCGGTCGATGTGCAGAAGTTTGGGCTTGGTCTTGTTTCTGCCCTTCTGGGCGGCACCTGTGATTTCGACCACGGCAACAGGATGGCGGTAGGTCAGATCAATCTCCAATCCCGCTTTTGATTTTTCAACACGATCAATGTTCTCAATCCAACCCACCGAACGCAGCGCTGATACCGTTTGAGGAACCAAGCTCGAATCCATGATTGACGGAGCGACGTACTCCGGTCGCGCACTGTCCCCCAAGACAAGCCGCTTAAGATCCGTGCGACTCCACGTCGGCTGTGCCGTTAAGCAGATTTTCTCAGGCGTGAGCGTCATTGAATCTTGATCGATGATACGATGGCCGTACCTTTGCCAACACGCGATTGCAAAGAACAAAACAAGCGCAGAACTGCCAAGGTACAACGTCGCCGGGTGCAATAAAGCTCCACGCAGGGAGAGCTTTGCCACCAATCGATCCAAAATGTCATCACGTCTTTTCCGCGCCATCGCCGATGTTCCTCAAAAAAGGGGTTCCATCTGATAGCATCGAAAAGTTTAGCCGAAAACTTGCCCTTTGACGATTTTCTTAAGATAACCGCGATCAGTGGTGTAATCGTTAGCCGATTCGTTAAAGTTCGCGGGCGTACTTGGCTAACGACGTACTGGACTACCAGATTCCGATCGACGTTTCCAAGTTGATCTCCAATTGATCCTGCACTTGCGTTTTGACAAGCTCGATTAACTTCAGGAAGTCTTCGGCCGTCGCGTCTTCATTGGCAATGAAGTAATTGGGATCACGGTCGCAGATCTCAACGTCGCCGACGCGCGTCCCTTTGAGGCCTGCTTGTTCGATCAAATCGCTGGCCGTTTCCCCGCCATGGTCTTTGAAAACGTAGGCCGAACGCACGTCCGCAGACGGCTGAGCGGCTCGGCGGACGATCCAAAGCTTTTGCATTTGTTTGGTCAGCGTTTCAGAATCTTCGCGGTCAAACGCAAACGTGGCCGAAAGAACGATAAGATCTTTCAGACTGCTTTGTCGGTAGGAAAACGAAAGTTCGTCTTTCTGGTAGGAAATCTGTTCGCCCGAACGAGTCAACACATCAACGGACTTGACCCACGTCCCGATGTCAAAACCAACAGCGCTGGTGTTGTTGTGCAACGCGGCACCGATGGTGCCAGGAATGCCAACCAAGTGCTGGGGCCCGTTGAGGCCTGCGCGGACTGCGGCGGCGACAAAGTCCACTAGTTTGACGCCGCCACCGGCAGTGATCGTGTCATCGGTAATTTCGGTATTGCAAAACACCGGCGACGACAGACTGATGACTAAACCGCCGACGCCTTGGTTGCGGATCAGTGTGTTGCTGCCGGCACCAATTAAACGAATCGGCAGTTCATTTTCGGTGAATCGTTTGACCAGCCCAACCAATTGTTCTTGCGATTGCGGTTCCGCGAAATACGCAGCAACCCCGCCCAGCTTCAACCGCGTGTAGGGTGCAAGTGGCTGGTTTTCTCTGACGACGTCTTCAAAACCTGAAATCAGTGACACAGGAATTTCCCAATGTTAAACTATTGCTTGATTTAATATAAACGTTTGCGCTGGAACACGATGCCCCGAGCTAACGCGTCGGTTTGTGATGGCGTATGCACGGCAACGCAAGCCTATAGAATAACGCAAAACGGCGACTTTCGAAGCCCACAGACGCGATCATGCGAACTCAATATTATTTTGTTCATTTACCCAAATGTGCTGGTACTTCTCTGTTGAATTCACTGGGTCGGATGGGCGAGCGCCGGCTGATCATCGTTTCGGACTACCCTCAATCCAAACGCGCGGCGCTTGAGGGGTTGAATCAACAATTGGCCGACCGCAAGCTGTCGATTGACGATCCGGATCTTATATTTGGGCACGACGTTTTCTATGGAATTCATCAACACTCTGGCCGACCGGTTCAATACGCGACGATGATGCGAGATCCGGTGCAAAGATGGATTTCGCAATACCGGTATCTGGTGGACTGCTGCCAAGACGAAACTTCGCCGATTTTTGATTACGCGCGTTCAGCGGTCGTCGGCGATGGCCAAGTGCTTTCCATGGAACAATGCGCGGATCAAGGACAGTGGACCAATGTGATGACAAACTATTTAGCTGCAGCGCACGATCCCGATTTAGATTCGGCGCGGTGGGCAATTCAATCCAATGAACAGCTCAAGCAGACGGCGTTTGATTTTGTGGATAAGATGGCTTTCATTGGCTTCGTTGATTCGATCCAAGAAGACGAAGCCGCGATCACCCGATGGTTTGGGCTGAAGCCGAAACTGAAGGTCGTTAACTCGTCCAAGACGACGGTTGCTGATGAGATTAGCGATCAAACTTTGGAATTGATTCGGGAGATCAATGAGCTTGACCAGGCGGTTTATGATCGGGCTAAGGCGGTGAGAATTTCGGATTTATAATTTGCAATTTCGGAACCGACAAAATCCCAAATCCCAAATCCCAAATCCCAAATCCCAAATCCCAAATCCCAAATCCCAAATCCCAAATATCAAATCCCAAATATCAAATCCCAAATATCAAATCCCAAATATCAAATATCAAATATCAAATATCAAAATCTTATATTCGCAATTCGAAATCTAAAATTCGAAATCCGAACTTCGAAATCACCCCCTACGAATTATGCACGCCCAATTCTTCAAACGGCGTTTGGCGACCCCAGGAATCGCTCTTCGAACGAATCCCAATCCGTTTCTTGGTTAAGGTCGATCGTTTCTACATTGGGTACGGAGCCATCGAAGTACTTTTGCCCCGCGGCGGTGTTGACGATCACCACGGATTCATCAGCGCCTACGGTGCCATCCTCCAACAGTGTTTCCAGCGCTCCCACACAGGTTGCAGCTTCGGGGCACACGATCAACCCCTCATTCGACGCGACCTTGGATTGCCAGTGGCTGAGCTTCTCTTCATCGACTGCCACCGCTGAGCCGCCACTTTCCCGAAGTGCGTCGATGACCATGAAATCGCCCAATGCCGTCGGTACGCGAATTCCCGACGCCACGGTTTGAGGGTTCTTATGCCGTTGGGCAAACCGTTGCCCGGTGTGGAAAGCAGTTACGATCGGCTGGCAGCCGTCGGATTGCGACGCATAGAACCGAGGCATCGTATCGCTCTCCAGAAAACCCATTTCGCGCAATTCTTGGAACGCTTTCCACATGGCGATCAGCGCCGTGCCGCCACCGGTTGGATAGATCACAACATCAGGCAGCTTCCAATCGAATTGTTCGGCCATCTCCAGCCCCATCGTTTTCTTTCCTTCTAAACGATAAGGTTCCTTCAACGTTGAAATGTCAAACCACAGCCCACGGTCGTGGCCTTCGCGGATTCGTTTACCTCCCTGATCGATCCAGCCATTGGTCTCAAACAGTTTGGCTCCGCAAGTGTAAGCCTCCATTTTATTGGCGATCGGCGTATCCTTGGGCATAAACACCACCGATTCGATTCCCGCCCGCGCGGCGTACATCGCCATCGCTCCACCGGCATTGCCATTGCTGGACATGGCAATTCGTTCGATGCCAAAATGCTGCGCCATCGTCACCGCTAACGAAAGGCCTCGGCTCTTGAAACTGCAGGTCGGCAACTGACCTTCGTCCTTGATATGAAGTTCACCGACTCCCATCACAGCCGCCAAACGGTCGCAAGCGATGATCGGGCTCATGGACTCATTCAGCGAAACCGGGGAAATTTCGTCACCGATGGGTAGCAGCTCGCGATAGCGCCAGGGAGATGATGGTCGACTGGCCAAGACATTCTTGGTCATCGCGGCGGCGACTTTTTTCAGATCATAGCGCGCCCACAACGGACGATCTTTATGCATCATTTGAATCTTGTTCGCGTCCAGCGTCACTCCAGGTTCAATCGCGCTTTCGAAGTGGGTAATAAATCGTGTCATGAATTAGAGTAAGAAGGTGACTGGCTTCGCTGAGATTGTGTAGACTTATAGGGTAGTCCCCGAGGCTTCCACTTTAATTCAAAATGCCCCAAAATGGCATTGGGCTAACTTCAATTACGCTTTTCACCTTTTGATCAGGGATTTCACCACTTATTATGCCCGACGCTCAGGGAAAAAACGATCCATCTTCGGACTTGGTTGACGCCGAAATCGTCGACGCTGAAATTGTTCCAGCCGTTTTAGTCGATGGCAATTCCACGCATGCTTCCGAAGTGCCAACCAGCGCCCACCTAGATTCACCAGGGCATGAGGAATCGCGCTTTGATACGGACGTGAACCGTTTATCGGCCAAAGGCGGAGCGGTCGGAGGGTTATTGTTGGGTTTGCTTGGACTGGTGGGGATGGCGTTTTCCTCGTACAGCATATTTAACGTGCTGATGGCTATTGCTTTTTCGATCTGGGGACTCAAATCACCGCTACGCAGGACGGCGATCGCGGGGCTGCTGATCGCGTTTGCGGGGTTAGTGTTTTTTTTCGTGAAGTTGGAAAACTGAAGAGAGTGGTTTAAACATTCTGCTCCAGCCAACTCAAGCCGCTCTTCGATTTTCCTGAGTATTTTCGAACGCAAAAATTTCCTTCTTAATGACAGCGACCGCTTCCACGTCTTCCCAATAGTTGGTGTGGCCTCGACATCCCAAGGGGTGATCGGTGCACGACGGAATCGTCGCACCGCTATCTTTGGCCAGCATCGGAGTGGCCTGTAACGATCGGCCCTTGATTGGAAATTCTACCTCCTGCCCCACGAAATCGTCGATGCGAAACAAATTTACCCAGCGATCTACGCGCGTTCGCAAATTATCCCATTGCGGTGAATTGAATGAAGGATAGAGGTGTCCAAAATAGGTTTGATACAAATAGGTTATCGGGGACCCCATCGTCAACAATGACGTGCGACTGAAGCTCGTCGACAGCCACGCCATTTCGGGATCGTTGAGTACTTCAATGGCGACCATCGTTCCTTGGCTGTGACTCACGATCACCAATTCTGGGCGGTGCTCCAACCGGTCTCGGTAGTAGACCAAGATGCGTTTCATTCGGTTGTGGATGCTATCGCGTCGGCTGAAGTAAAGACTGCCTGCCTCAAAAGTCGTTTCTTTGATGTCGAACTCGTCATCGTCCTCTAGTGCATCTTCCATCAACGTGGAGCGAAAGTAAAAATGATTGACAACGTCCAAGACAATATCGAACGCGGGACGCAGATGACGCAAGGACAGGAAAATCAAGCCCGCCATCGGTGCAAGGCAAACCACCGCGTACTTATTCGCTTCGGAAAGCACTTGTCCTAACAGGTTCTCGCGGTAGGGGATTCCTAAATTATTCAACACGCACAAAGTGAACACCAGCGAAACACCCACGGCCGTACAGCCGCCAAGCATCCACTGCTGCAATCGGTTCACGATCAGCCGCGGTGCCCGGCTGCCACCTAAATATGAACTTATATTGTTTCGGCTTCGCCACATGAAATACCGCACGATGACAAACATAGCCGCTGCGGCGGTAACCACCAGCATCACAAATTGCACGCCCAACAGGGGAATCGCTTCGTCAAACGCGGCCGCAAATTCTGGCACTCGCTGGAGCCTTGTGATGCCTTCCTTGGCCGACACCCACAACATCGGTAGGGCTTGCCCCCAGATACCGACCGCCAGTGCGGGCAATAGGAAGGCAACGTTTATGGCGGGACGATTCACGCGCGGGTGTAAGCTGGCTGCTGACCAGCAACATCCCATCGCAATGACGACTCCGCTTTCGACGAACCAGAGCAATCCCAACAAGATGACCTGCACTCGGCAGTACCAAATCAGCCCAGGATGTTGGCATGATTCGCAGTTAATTTCCGGATGATAAACGTCAATATAGAATGCTTTGAGCACAATCAAAAAAAATGAGTAGAACGCTACCGTCATGACCCAGCTCCAAAACCGAACCACGACGCGGCTTTTGGTCAACCTTTGTCCGACCGTCCCCAAGATCAGCGACAACACCGCGCAGGCGGCGACGATTGCATGTGTCCAAAGTAGGTGTTTGTACGATCCCTCCCACATCATGTCCGTCGCCATCGCGGCGGCGGTAATCAAAGCGAGGAAAAACGCGACTGCAAGTACAGGTCCATGCAACATGCGCGAGCTGATCAAACCCAACTTTTTGAGATAAAACGCTGCCTTACCGGGCTGGTCCGCAGCCACATAAGCCACGTATCGCAACCCAAACAAAATTTGAAACGCGCCGTGAATCAAACCCAGCGTGCCACGCCGAACTTGGGAGAGGTCTCCCCAGAATACCTCCGCCATTTCAGCGTTGGTGTCGTTGATCTGCAGCCGACGGACGTGGGTGGGAAAGGTTTTGGTGCGGTGAGCGACGGTCGATTTTTCAGTCAGCCAAACGGTTGACTGTTTCTCAACCAAGGGCTTTTCTTCAGAGGCCAAGGAACGGGCAAACCGGTTGAGCGTACTGCCAGCATCTGGATCACCCACGCCATGGATGACCAGCACAACCTTTTCGATTTGTGAACTTCCCGTTGGCATATTGGGAGGTTAGACGAATGCGGCGGGCGGCATAATACCAGTGGGACCGTGCCAGACGATACCAGCCCGGAAGAAGTGCTATCGTGTTAGTTTTGTACGAAGATAAGCCGCGGTAGTGGATGAGGCGACGAGTCCTGCCCCTCCTTTACCCTTATGGTGGAACGTTTAATGCAGCCGCAGGATTCGTGGCCTCATCCACTACCCTAAAATTTAGACGTAACGCTGTACTAGCCTGTGAAGGCAAACTTCACAGGCTGGAAGCCTATGCCACGGCTGTGCCGCGAATAAATCAACAGCCCGCTAACGGAGTCAGTTCAACCCCGGATCGAAATCGCCGCCGCTTCTCTGCTGTCTTCTCGGTAGCTGGCAGACGTCATCACCGAATTCGTCGCAAACGACTTTCCAGAGGCTCTCTGTGCTGCCGTAGATATGATCACGTTTCGCGTCCAGCAACAACCATCCCCCCAGTTCAACTTCGTTCTCCAATTGTTCGGGTGCCCAACCGGAATATCCCGAGAACAGACGCAGTTCGACCCCGTCGGTGGACAATAGTTGTTCCACTAAATCCTTACGAGTCGACATGAACACACCAGGCAAGATCGTTTCCTCGGAAAGATCCCGGTCGTTGTGGAGAACAATTACAGGTCCTTCCACCGGTCCGCCAACATGAAGACGCTGCGCCAACACTGACTCTGATTCAACCGAAATATCCAGTTGAGAAGACAGGTCGGAAACAAGCGTATCAGACGGTCGATTGAGCACGACGCCGCTGGCTCCGAACTGGTCGTGATGAAGAACCAAGACAACCGACCTAAAAAAATTCGTGTCCTGAAGATCAGGCACGGCGATCAATAATTTTCCTTCGTACGATTCCATATCTAAAATGTTACATCTGAACTACGAAAAAAAACACCGGTCTCTTGGAGAGAATCCGGTGCGGTTGGGTTTCAAATTAATCGCCTAAGTGCGGCGCGAAATGCTTAGTTCGAAGTTTCGCCAATTTGAGCGGCTTCTTCTTCGGCTTGGATGATGATCCGTGGTGTCACCATCATCATCAAGTTCTGCGTCTCGCGTCCGATACTGACATTCTTAAACAGACGGTTGATATACGGAATGTTACTTAAGAATGGTACGCCGCGTTCCGATCGGCGTTCGGTCATTCGCTTGATACCGCCCAAGAGAATTGTTCCACCATCGGGCACACTGACCACCGTACTTACCGAGGTCTGCGCGATAACCGGAAGCTGAATCGTGACACCCTGTGTACTCACTTGAGCTTCGTCGTTGCCTGCATCGGGACTTGCGATGTCCAGTAGGTCATCCAGCAGCGAGTTCGTTGAAACTTCTGTTGTTTGCGATCCGCTGAAGGTAAAGGTTTGGACGTCGCCGATCTGAGTGAACTGAGGAACCAGTGTCATTCGGACCGACCGCCGATCATTGGAAACTACGGCCGAAACATTCAAGTTCGTTCCATCTGGCAGAATCGTAATCACGGGCTGATGGGCGACGGCAAAATCACCAACCACAGGCGTAACCGATGTTACGAATGGTCTTTGAAAACCGTCGGTGACACTGGCGCTTTGCCCATTGAACATCGTTACTGTCGGTGACTGAAGCAAATTCACTCGCTCGCTACCTTTGGAGGCTTGAATCAACAAATAGACTTCAATATCCGAAAGGATCGCAAATCCAAAGCTGGCGGCACTGGCAGGATCAAAACCGCCAAATCCGACCACGCCTTGAGCCGCGGTGAAGCTGTCCTGTAAGAACTGGAGGTCAAAGTTGCCAGGCGCACCAGGAACACCATTTCCGTTGGGGAAGATAGTTCCTGGGAGGCCATTGGCCGGTGGGACACCATCTTGGACCTGTCCAACGATAGCACTTTGATTCAAGTTGTCTGCGGTCGGGTCAACGCCGGGAGGCAAATTGTCGTTAATTGAAAAGTCAAAGTCGACTCCGACGCGTTCGAAGAAGTCATCATTAAGCGTAATGAAACGGACTTCGATCACGATCTGAACATCGTTCAATTCACGTAACTTCTTAAGAAGGTCCACGATCTGGTCTTGGACTTCTTGAGTGTTGTTCACCACCAGAGAAAGGTTTGCCGGATAGGCTTGGATTGTGCCTTCCCCCTGACCTGTGTCAGCCCATGTGTCACTGCTGATCGTTGACTGAATGAGGTCGATCAAAGGTGTGAAATCCTGAAGGGAAATACCGCCCAGAGATGAACCGCCCACGGTTCCATAAGCCGGACGCCCGTAAGCGGGACCGCCGTAGCTTTGATTACCTAGGCCCGGTTGGCCGCCAGGTCCGTTGAAAGGGTTCAATCCACCGGCACCCAATTGCTGAGCCATCGCGATGGCGTTGGTTTGTCCGGAGGCAACTGTTTGAGGCGCCTGTCCGTTGACGTTCATGACGCCTCCACCGTAACCCAGCCCTTGGTTTTGATAAGGATTGTTGTTCCAAATCATCTCCATCGGATTCCGTTGAACATTCATCGGCATCACAAGATCACCAATGTAATAGGTCTCGGCCTTGAGCGACGCACGTTGCGACTCTGGCGTCGTCACTTTGATAACTTCGTCTTCCACTGCGTAGACCAAGCCCGCACTTTGCAGAATGATCTTGAGTGCGTTTTCCAGTTTAATAGGCTGAGTCAAAGGAATGTCGATCTGCTGGTCCGTTGCAACACCCTCCAGCGCGACACCATCAAAAATGATGTTGACGCCGGCTTGCATCGCCAGTTGGCTGACCGCTTCGTTCAACGTTCCTCGGTACTCACCTTGCACATCTGTGTTGCGAAGGACATTCCAAATTTGTCGTTCGGCGGCTGATTCATAGCGACCGCTCTCCAACTTCTCAGAACGGATTTTCATCTTTCGCAAGTACTCTTCATGGTCGTTGAAGACCAACGGCATGTCGTACTCGTCCAGCATGATACCAGCCCGATCGGTGTTAACCATCGACTGCCAATTGGCTTGTTCTTTCAGCGCTTTGATCTCAAGTGCTTCTCTGGCGTTGGATTCGGCACGATACTTTTCATCCATCACCGCAGCGATTTCAGAACCAGGAGCCAAATCCATGGCTTGGCGAGCAATCAAGCCCGCTTCGTCAAATCGACGTTCGTCAATGAATTCGTTGTACTGGCTGACCAAGTCGGCCAATTGCTCTTCGGTGTCAAGGCGACGCTGAGCCCGACGTTCGATTAAGTCACGGTTTGCTTCGTTCTGCTCATCGTTGAGGATCTCCGGCAGGTTCTCTTCGATATAGGCTTGAATCTCGGTGATGTCGCGGTCAATCAACGTTAATAAGGGCCGACGTGTATCGGGAGAAATTTCAGCCGTTTCGACCCGCGATCGAACCATCGTCAACTTTTCTAACGCTTTGTTAGGATTGGTCTCCAGCAATTTTTCGGCGGCGGCACGTTCCCTGTAGATCGCCGACTGAATTTTGCGGAACTGAGCCTGTTGCTCGTTACGGATAGACTCAAGGTTCATCCTCTCGGGCGTTTCAGTTTCCGCCTGAGCTTGCTGAACCATGTTGTCGCTGATTTTTGCGTGGTTACGCAGATGACCTTCGATCGTCAACTTTGCTGTCGTGGTAAGTTCGTTGGGATGTTGAGATGCCAACTGAAAGTACTCGGTGGCTCTATTGAAATCGGATGCATTGAGTGCTTCGACACCTGACTGATACAGGTTCATGCCACGTTGTGATGCTTCGTCCTGCGAATCTCCAAAACTGCTCTCGATCGGAGCGGCAGCAGCGGTCATGACATTTTTCGTAGTATCGGTCGCCGGGCTGAAGGCCGCTTGAACAACACCGCCGGCATCGGCGACAAAGCTGTTGGTGTTGCCCTGCTTGAGAGCGTTTTGAATCTGCAGTTCCAGTTGCCAAGGACGCGATTCATTGTCGCCGAATTCGCTATCGGGGACGCCAAGTGTTTTCGCTTGAGCGACTAAACCGCCAGCGTCTTGCCAGCGTTGTTGATCGATCGCCAGTTGGGCTTGCGAGAGAAGGCTGAGCGTCTGTTGCTTTTTGGTGGCCAATTCTGTTGCGACCGGCTGTGCCCCTTCAAGTGCGTCGATGACGCTGAGCAGTTGCTGGGGGTTGCCCATCTCAGGAGTGAATGTGACATTGAACTGCTGAGATTGTTCGATCAGCATCCGCGAAGTTTTCAGGTCTTTGTATTTTACCAATGCGTTGGCTTGTGAGAGCAAGAACGCAGCCGCGCCCCGGTTGTAGTTCGGGTTCGCTTCGGCTCGCATCTTCGTCAGCTGGTTTTGCTGGTCGATCAGTTGGCTGATCAAAGCTGGCGAATCGCCAATCGAGCTAAAATCGGTTGCTGATTTTTGTGCTGTCGCTGACATTGCCTCAGCCGTCGCCACGTCACCCACAGCAATCGCTTGGCGTGCCTTCAGCAGTGACTGGGAAGCGGCTTCAAGATCTTGCAGTATTGGAGCGGCGTTGACTTCAGGAGCAACCGCTGGCTGCGCCGGTACTGCCGTCGCAGCAGGTGGTGCCGTCACTGCCGTTTCCGCTGGAGCGAAGTTTGGTTGAACGACCGGAGCAACTTGAGGCCCGCCGCCGGTGCGCATCTGAGCAATCTCTTGCCGCGCCATCTCCGGGGTGTAGTCGAGCTTCAAACCGGGCTGCCGTTGTAGCAGAGTTTCGGCCAATTGAACGTACTGTTGAGCAAGTTCGATTCGACCTTCTCCCAACATCTCTCGGGCTTGCCCGAGCCAATGTTGAGGCGATGCGGTTTGATGGTTTTGTTGTACGGGTGCTGCGGCAGTCGCGGTCCCACATATCGCGGGGCCGGATATGGCCAAAGACACAATCATGGCCGAAGCCAAAATTTTCTGCTGTAATCGCGCCGAGACTTTCACGCAACTCTCCTTGTTTTGTGATGCCTAATTGTTTGTCTGCAAATATCTAATCAGAACTAGCTGGTGTTCGATGAAAGGCCACATCAAACGTCACACCGAAATCCGTTTCGGTTATTCCGTCTCGTCGACCGCCAAAATATCGACCTGAAAAGGGGCGACCAACGTGCAGACGAGAACTAGTGGAGCCAGTAACTACGGAGATTGGGAACAGGCGTCAACCCCGATATCAAGAAAAGCTTTATCGGTAAAAGTGATAGCACGATTTCGCACCGTGCTATTTGCGCGCATAGTAGCGTCTAGTGCAGTGTGCCAACTTAAATTTAGGGTTGGAGGTAGTGGACGAGGCAACGAGTCCTGCCCCTCCTTTACCCTTTGATGTTGCCTTTACTGCATCGTTTAATGCATCGTTTAATGCAGCAGCAGGATTCGTGGCCTCATCCACTACCCGAAAATTAAGACGTAAGCCAGCACTAGGTTACTTCAGCTATACCGCTAACAGACCCAGCGTCGATAGCTCACTTGCTCTCGCACTGCAGCTTCAGTTTTCGCAAGCTTTCGGCATACTCAGCCCGCATGTTATTGGGGAAGAAAGGGCTAAAAAATCCGTAGAATGGGCCACTTGGCAGGCTACCGACGCTCCGCCATGCCACAACCGTAAAACCACCTTCAGAGCTCACCTGCAACGTAGAAATCATCTCCGGAAATCGACCGTAGTGCGACGAAACTCGCACCATTTTCCCCGGATCCGTTTCCGTGATTTTCATGACGCCTTGACCACGAACGTCCTTCCACTCCATCGTGTCGCCATCGTCGGAGTACTTTAAAAATTCAATAACAGAACTTTCGCTGGACCACCGCGACCAAGGTTGCCAGTCAGGAAATTTGTCAAAATTATCGAACACCGTTTGTGGGTCAGCTTTAATCGTCTGAGCGACTTCGAAGTCGAACGATCGCGGCAAGACATAGCCAATTCCCGCAATAATGGAGACGAAAAGGAAAAGCAATCCGAATAATCTCAGCCAATAAATCATCAGAGACTTTCTTATGTTCAGTAGGGCGGAGAAGGGAAATGAGACGTTATGGATTGCGGGATTTCGGGATTCGTGACCTTACCCGTTACTCTTGTTCTTCATCATCATCTTCGACGCGGTCGGGAACTCCTTCGCCCTCGTGCGGTAGTCCGTAAGATTCCGTCAGCCAATTGTCGAGATCATCGCCACGACACTTTTCGGAACAAAATGGCATCGAGCTGCTGATCGTCCTGTCAAACAGTTCACCACAGCCGGCGCAACGAAGCATAGGATTCGATTTGTTGTTGGGCATCGCGTTCATCGGAGGGACTTTCTCTCAGTTCAAGTGAAATCACTTCCCATCCATTTTGTCCGCCAAGAAAATTCTACACAAGTATTCGATCCGAGCGCTTTCACAAAATCCCAAATTTAACGACAATGGCGTGAGAAAACTGTGTCAGTTTGAACGACTTTGAGGACACAATCAAGGACAGTTTTCGAAAACGGGGCTGATGAAGAGTTGCCGAATTCACTTCGCAACGCAGCCTCAAAGCGTCCACATTATCAACAACCAAATAACGCCCCAGACTTTTTTACATGGCCATACCATTTCAGTCCGCTGCGGATGTTGCGCTAAAGGTAATCCTTTGGCTGGCAATTACTTTTGTAAGCGCGTCACCTTTAATCGCCCAGCAAGCGACCAAACAATCTTCCGGCACTTCTCTTTTGAAGCTGGCTGAATTGCCAGGCTACGCTAAATATCAACGGGCCAAAAAGAATCGCAATCTCAGCAGGTACGCAGGAAGAGCCAGAAAAATCCGCTGGGCCAAAGATGGTAGCTGCGTTGTGTTCACCGCCGACGGCAAACGCCAGCAACTCAACTTTGAAACCGGCGCTATCACGCCCAGCAACAACGTCGCGACCATCGGCGGATTTGGGGCAACGGTTGGAGGAAGTTTTACCAGCAACTCAGGCCAATCCGATCCAAAAAATCGTACTCCAGTTCCGCGCGCACAACAACGGTCGTCCGAACGTTCGCCTGACGGCACGATGACGGCAATCTACAAAGACTACAATCTCTGGATCCGCCGACAAAACAGTGTCGACTTAATTCCGATCACCACCGAAGGTTCAAACAGCGTTCGATACGGCACCGGGTGCTGGGTCTATGGCGAAGAACTTGATCAAGACACCGCGATGTGGTGGTCGCCCGACAGTAGCAAATTGGCGTTCTATGAAATTGATGAAAGTTCTTTAAAAGACTATGTGCTGACCACGGACAACACCAAGCGCTACACCAGCACCAAGACGGTACGGTACCCCAAAGCCGGTGACAAGAATCCTCGAGCGCGGTTGTTAATTTACGATTTCAAATCACAGCAAACAAAACGCATCGCGATCAACGATCCAAACGCAGAATACATCTACAACGTCCGGTTCTCTCCCAACGGGGAACTTTTGCTTTTCAATCAAGCCAATCGTCGCCAAAACCGTCTGGACGTCGTGGCGGTCGATGCCAAATCGGGCGATTCGCGCGTCATCGTGACGGAGAATCAGCCAACGTGGCAAAACTACGAACCAACCATGTTTGTTTTGAACGAAGGAAATTCGTTTGTCTGGGAAACCGAAAGGACCGGTTGGAAGAACTTTGAATTGCGTGACTTTAGCGGTAACACGGTTGCTCAACTGAGTGATTTTGCCAATTTCCCTTGCGACCAGATCGAGTGGATAGATGAGAGTGCGGGACTGATGTACTATTCGGCGTTCAGTGACGCCAACCCCTACAATCGCCAACTGCATCGTTGTCGTTTGGATGGGACCGAAAAGATCCGCATCACGACAGCCGCACTCAACCACTCCAACTTTCACATTTCCCCCGACCATCGCTGGGTGGTTGCGACGGCCGAGCAATTTGATCAACCGCGCACGACTGTTTTATATCCAACCGAAAAATCAGACGATAAATATGTCGAGGGTGTTAGTCTTGTTCCCAAACCCGCTTTAGGCTCCGCGGCAAATAACGAAGTTGTAAATTTTTTAGCCGATGATGGACAAACAAAACTTTACGCGACGCTGCAGAAACCATCGAACTTCGATTCCAGCAAGAAGTATCCTTTGCTGATCGACGTTTATGGTGGCCCTCAGAGCAAAGGAATCTCAAACAGTTTTACGTCGACCAATCCAATTTGTGAGCTGGGGTTTCTGATCGCAAAGATAGGTAATCGGGGAACGATCGGACGCGGCAAAGCGTTCGAGTCGGCGATCTACAAGAATCTTGGCGGCGTCGAACTGGCGGACCAAGTTGCCGGTGTTAAGCATCTGACAGCTCGGCCCTACATCGATGCAGACCGCGTGGGCATCTACGGGCACTCCTTCGGAGGCTATCTAACGGCGCTGGCTGTGTTGAAACATCCCGACGTTTTCCACGCTGGCGTGTCCGGAGCGCCGGTAACCGATTGGCGGAACTACGACTCGATCTACACCGAACGATACATGCAAACGCCTGCAGAGAATCCGGGCGGCTACGATGCGGCGTCCTGTTTGACCTACGCCAAGCAGCTCAACAGCAACCTGCTGTTGGTGCACGGATTAGTCGATGACAACGTGCATCCGGCAAACACGTGGCAACTGGTGGAGGCGCTGCAAAAGAACGATCAGCGTTTCGATTTGATGATCTATCCCAAATTCGCTCACGGCATCTACAGTACTTATCCCAAACTGCGGTTGGAGTACTTTTACAAACATCTGATCATGCCGTTTTTGACCACGCCCTGATCCCTAGAAACAAATGACTTACAATGTAATGTAGCTACTGTCGCCAGACAGTGGCCGCAACAGGTTTACATCTTTCTCCGGCATCCACGCTCTGGGTGATCCACGCTCTGAGCCCTAGAAACAAATGTGACTTCCAATGTAGCTACTGTCGCCAGACAGTGGACGCAACAGGTTTGCATCTTTCTCCGGCATCCACGCTCTGGCGAGCGTAGCTACATGATTAGAGTCCCGCGGCATGCGTCAGCAGCGGGACTCCCAGAGCAATCACAATCTGAAGTGCCATCACCATCCAATATTGAACGGGGGACTTGGAACGCTCGATCAAAAAGTTATCTCCCTGCCATCCTACCACCGCGAATCCGCACCAGAGTTCCATCACAAATATCGTGGAAAACAAGACCGCGAAAATGACAGTAATCATTCTCCGACCTCTTACTCAACGATAACAACCTTCTCAATCTTATCGCCACCTTCGATCGCATCGATGACATCTTCGCCTTGAGTAACTTTTCCAAAGCAAGTGTGAACACCATCCAAATGAGCCGTGTTGGTGCGACTGTGACAGATGAAGAACTGCGATCCGCCGGTGTTGGGGCCCGCATGAGCCATCGACAGCACGCCGCGGTCGTGGTGTTGCTTTTCAGCAGACGTTTCGCAGTCAATGTTGTAGCCCGGTCCACCGGTTCCTGTTCCGTTGGGACAACCGCCTTGAATCATAAAATCGGGAATGACACGATGGAAAGTTAACCCATCATAAAAACCCTTCTTCGCCAAATCGGTGAAGTTTTTGACGGTGCCAGGCGTTTCAGCGTCGTAAAAATCAATGTGCATGACGCCTTTGTTGGTGTGCATTTCTGCTTTCATCGCGGTCTTCAATTCTCTAAAGGTACGTTTTTGGAAAGCCTGCGATTATCGCGAAATACGGCGACTTCGCAAGTCGCGCCGTTTACGGCGGTCACTATAGATCGCGGCTAATTCGTTTAACGACAAGCCGGAAGGCGACAGCGTGCGGTGCGGCGAAACACGGTCGCCTTCCGGCTTGTCGTTAAACCGTCCGATTTCGGAACGTAGCAAGTGCCGTTGGGGACGCGGAGCTAAAGAAAGAAACGGGGGGGCGTTAAAACTCAGCGTTGCCGGGCGTACGAGGAAACGGGATGACGTCGCGGATGTTGGCCATCGAGGTAACGAATTGGACGGCCCGTTCCAGCCCAAGTCCAAATCCGGCATGCGGAACCGTTCCGTACCGACGAAGATCAGCGTACCACCAATACGTTTCTATATCCAAATCCTGATCCTTCATCCGACTGGCCAACACATCCAACCGGTGCTCGCGCTGCGAACCACCGATAATCTCACCGACGCCCGGAACCAGCACGTCCATCGCGCGGACCGTTTTGTCGTCGTCGTTACAATACATGTAAAACGGCTTAATCGTCTTGGGGTAGTCAAACAGAATCACGGGCTTCTTAAAGTGCTCCTCCGTCAAAAACCGTTCGTGCTCGCTCTGCAGATCAATACCCCATTCAACCGGAAAATCAAACTTCTTCTTCGACTTCATCAGCACATCCACCGCATCGGTGTAAGGCAACCGTACAAAATCTGTTTCGACGATGCCCTGCAACCGCTCAATCAACGTATGCGACTCGTCAATGCGATCGTTGAAGAACTGCATGTCCTCGCCGCAGTGACTGAGCGCGTCAGAGAAGATCCGTTTCAAAAACGCCTCCGCCAGATCCATGTCGTCGGTCAATTCAAAGAAAGCCATCTCCGGTTCCACCATCCAGAACTCAGACAGGTGCCGCGAGGTATTGGAATTCTCGGCGCGAAACGTCGGCCCAAAGGTGTAGACTTTGCCGAGTGAACAAGCGTAAGTTTCGGCCTCTAACTGCCCGCTGACCGTTAGATAGGATGGCTTGTCGAAGAAGTCGAACCGGTAATTGAGATTCTCAATCTGCTGTTTGGCGATCTCTTCCAGCTTCATCGTCGTGACCTGGAACATCTCGCCAGCGCCCTCACAATCACTGGCGGTGATAATGGGCGTGTTGATATACAGGAACGCCTTTTCCTGAAAGAACTGGTGAATGGAATTGCAGATGCAATTGCGAGTCCGGGCGACCGCGCCGAAAGTGTTGGTGCGCGGACGGAGATGAGCCCATTCACGGAGCTTCTCCATCGAGTGCCGTTTCTTTTGCAGCGGATACGTTTCAGGGTCCGCCCAGCCATGCACCTCAATCGAATCGGCCAGCATCTCCGTCGTTTGGCCTCG
>CALDEW010000136.1 GCA_937942355.1 uncultured Pirellulaceae bacterium
CTATGGAATCTACCGTGGTCGCTTGAATATCGGTGGTTGTCTGCTGAGGTAGTAGTTTTTGGATCATTGAGAGGTGAAATATTTGGGTAAGGTGGCGATGAGTTAGTCCAGCCAGAAAAAGCTGGTGTATTTTTGTTCGTAGAATTTTGTTCGCAGTTAAAGATGACTGGCAAAACGCCATCTAACGAACAAGAGAGCGAAGGCGTTACAAAATTTGGTTTATTGTTTTCCTGTTAAGCGTTTGAGTCGCTTTACGACCTGCTGTGTCACAGGCAAACATTTGACCAAAGAGTTTGCCAAGCCTGACTGGAGACTGAAAACCACTTTCTGAAAAGCCAGTTTTTGTCCCCATATGTTGTTGTGTATTTCGTTCTCTGGTGAAGTGCAGGAATCAGCAATTTCGATCGTGTTGTCGTTGTGCAGAAATTCAATGTTCTCCAATTCGCAAAGTTTTCCAGGAGAAAACTTGTGATAGGATTCATCAAAGGCACTCTTGTAGCAGTACACCGTTTGTCCTGACCGACCCGCGCGGATATCTGAAAGCATCGCGATAGGAACCCCGTCGATGCTGAGCGTTACAAATCGGGCTTTTCCTGCCGCGGCTGACTGTCGGACAAGATCCCGGTAGAAAGCCTCTGTCTGTGGGTTCGATCTCAAGGACGTTCCTTCTCTGCCTTTCCAGCCTGATTCCTCAAGCCGCACAAACTCGTTCGCCAGGTACTCCCAATCACTATTTTTATCTGAGAGTTTGTATTCGACATCACCTAATTCTGCGAGCTTGCGATCCATCCGCCGCTTGTTTTTTCGCGCGTTCTTGGAACAGTGTTGTTTCATATATACTTCAGCTGATTGCCCTGGAAATAACGCTGCACGTTGAAAGGCGTCGCGTTGAAACCGCTGAAGGCCCAGCTTTTTTTGCACAACCTGCAGCACCGATTCAAATGCCGGTTCAGCTGAAACAGTATCAAGGCTTAGTAATGCTGTTTTTTCGTTAGCCAGGAACTTGCATACTGCTTCCCATGCTTGGACAGCGAATTGGCTATGGAGCAGCGGCGTAGTGTCAAAAGAATGGTCGTGCTTCCAGATTTCAATCCCTCGCAAGGGGAGCCCGTATAGCTTTTTGGTTTCAAACGGAATCAATCCGACCAATTCAGTCTCCGAACCGGTGCACTTTTCAACCACAAGAAGCCGAACAGATTCGTCCGCCAAATGTGTTAACGCGGGGGTCAGGTAGGAACATTCCATTGTCGCATTCTGGTAAAGCGATTCATTTTGGAGTTTTTCCCATTGCTTTCGAAATGTTTCCGTGTGATCCGACTTCTCGATCCATTTGACTCTCAGCGCATGAGGTTTGTGCGGATTTTGCGGGCTTACTGGTAGGACAGTCAGTGATTGATCCAGATCCAGAGTTGGGGAGTAAGTTTCGACTGGAATATCCATCGTTTTGCTTTTTCTCGTCAAGGCGGGACAAAGGGATACTTAGCCTTTATCCCTTAGTTTTGGAAGCTTAGGTCATGATTTATCTTTGGAAGCGAAATTTTGCTGAGGCTACATCCTTACTCTCCAGTCCGAGCAACTGCCACCTCATTGCTTAAGCTCAAAACGATACATATTGAATTGCTTAAAACAGTTTTTATTTGCAATTTTCGATTTTTGCGACCTAGAGTTCTTAGCGGAAGCAAACCCTAAACCAAAATTCCACACCATCGTGTTTCATCTGGCAGCTGGCAGCAAGTTCGGGGACATGCGCATTATGCTGATTGTTCCGGCCGCTACTTTTCCAGTTTTTCTGCCGGACAGGTCAAGTTCAGAAATCGCTTTGTAGATCCTGCAAGTCGCTTTAAGGCTTCACTACGAGAGTTATTCCATTCGGACACGACCAGAATCAAGTGGTAGGTTTTTTAATAGACTTTGCGAAATGGGCCAGAAGAAAAGATGAAAATGAATTCAAAACAATCCGACCAACAATCCGACCTTATTGACGATCCAAATTGCAACCAACCACGGATAGCATTTATTGGCTCAGATGATCCTGTCAACAACTTTATTTTTTCCAAGCTCTCTCATTCGGTCAATCAAGTAGGCAGGCTGAAGGTCCAGTGGTGCCCTGGGAAACGGAAAAAGAAGACACTACTTAAAAGGTTAGTAGATTATCCCGGTCGAATAACTCGCCAGCGGCTTGGCAAGCGTCGCCTGCAAGATATCGGAACAAAACTCGAGTTACAGCCTGAGAAAATTCTTCACGAGCAGTCCATTGCCTCCAACAAGGTCAACTCTCGCAGTGCAGTCAAGCTTCTGAAGGATTTGGATCCTGACATTTTGTTGGTGTGTGGCGCACCGATTCTCAAAAAACGGGTTTTTGAAATTCCAAGAATTGCGACCATCAACATTCACTTTGGTATCAGTTCGGCCTATCGCGGCGAAAACACACTATTTTGGCCAATCATGGAGGGTCAATTCGAAAACATTGGTGCGACGGTCCATTTGATCGACCAAGGAGTCGATACAGGCGAAATATTGCTTGAGTATTATCCAGAATTGACACCAAGCGACGATGAAACCACATTGGAATTGAAAATTGCAAGAGGATTGATCGACCCTTTAACTGAGCTATTTCAAAGCCTGAAGCAAAGTCAGTCAAACGAACTAAAACTTTCCGGCAAACCCTTGGGATCGACCGGAAAAACAATCAGAAATAGAGATCGAAGATTCTTGAATACGTGTTTAACCGAACTGCGGAAACGAACGGGACTACTGGTTATTCCATCCGCGCCATCGAGAGTGCAGACCTATTATTCCACCAACGTAGCCGTTCACGGTTAGAAATTGGCTGTTTGGAGTTGGGTTGAAATTCAGCGGCTGCGCGGCAATTTTTCGGGCATGCGTGCAATTTGTTCGGCATAGAGAATTTTGAGATCTTGATAACTGAGGCCGAACGAATCTTTCAGACTTTCCTCGGCCGCGACACCTTCCTTGATGCTACGAAAGAACTGTCGAAACTGACCGCCCTTGTCTCGACGTAATAAGATCTCGACTAGGGTTGATGCGGAACCGTAATAGTCGAACCCAATTCTAGATTCTGTTAAGAAATCACCCCAAGTCCCCGTCCGCCTTATCAGATTTGCGGATTGAATTTGTTTGCGTGGGATAGCATCCGTTTTCATGATGGCGTTGGCGATCCAATCCGACATCCCTTCATTGAGCCAAGACGGAGCTCGGGCGCTTGAAAGATAGCGGTGAACAAATCCGTGGGCCGTTTCGTGGACCAAAACTGTTCCAAAATACGAATCCGATTCACCTCGATACCCTGCAAAAACAACGCTACCATCGCTTGACTGGTGGCATAGACCTTGCCCTTGCGCGTTCTCATTACCCATGATCTCAGCTTCAAATTCTTTAAAGTAGGCGTCTCGACCGAACGCGAACACGACACACTTGCCCACCCAAATCTTTCGCGCTGGGGGAATACCGAACGCTAAGCAAAGCTCACCATACATCGCATCCAACGAAGCCAAATAGCCATCGACCTGTTCGGAGGATAGGTCCGTACAAAAGAAAAAGAACTCTGTTTCAACGACCCGTAACTCGATACGAGAAAAATGGGATTTCGTTTTCTCGATCAGTTCCTTTTGCTTGGCCAGGAACTTCGTTTCTTTCTCAGCGCTGATCGGCTGCCAATACCGATGCCGTTTGGATTTCAATCGCTCGGACACCTCTGCGCGGTGAGCCAAACGATTCTTTCGTTTTTCGGGGCTGTGTGCTAATCCGCGTTTCTTTTTGTCAAACGCAACATCTAAAGGCTGATGATCCAAAATGATCTCATCAATCTTATTGGCGTTAATCTTGCGCTGCCTTTTCTCTTCTTTGAACTGAACCTTGAGGTATTTCAATGTACCCGGTGTTTTACCTTCTTCTATTTGAGTGATCTTTATTGGCCATTCGGCGCGGCCGTCTGCGTAAATCAGCTCTACCGTTTTCCCCTCCAGCGTCAACAAATCGGGTACTTCATCGCCCGTATCCTGTTGTCCGGGTGCAACATTGGTCAAAGCAATGTTGGCAAGGACGATGGCGAAGCAACTGACGACGGCGGAGCGGAGGGAGATATTGAGATTCATCATAGCGCTTTAAAAACAAATGGACGCAAGCGATAACTGTTTGACGGGCAACGTTCTGAGGCAGCCGAAAGTCAAGCCGGAACAAGGCGCCGGATGCCTTTGGCCGAATAACCACTCTAACAAAAATACCGTTGGGATTTGAGCCTTGAAGCGGAAACTGACAGCGGTGTATTAAGTTATCTCGAAAAAGCTTAAAATTCAATTCTCAAATTCCAACACTTCGCTTCCCTATTCGACCGAATGCTCTTGTGAACAGAACCTTGCGCTATGTTTTGAGACTGATGTGCCTGTTGAACATCTGCCTCGCATCGAATTCGGGCTTCGCTCAAGACAGGTTCGTGCCAAACACGTCCGACGACCAAGGATTTAGCGCGTATCCGCAGTCATCCTTGAGAGTCGCAAACGGGCTTCAGGAATCTACTGACCAGCAGCGCTCAGAAAACGAGCCCGAAGACAACACGCAACCAGAAATCCAACCATCCTCTGCTATCACCAGCAAATCCGAAGTGGTGACGTTGGGTTCGATCGAAACCGAACTGGAGAAGGTGAATGCCTTGCCCAAGAGCGAGGACCCAGTTTTCGGCGAAATTCAGTCGCTGTACCAGAAAGCCAAACTCCAAGTTACCGAGGCCAACGAACTTCGAGAATCATTGGCTCAGTTCCAAGACACGATCAAATCTGGACCGGCACAACTGGAGAAAGTTCAGGCTTTGCTCAACCAGACCTCGGGGGAATCGAAACTTTCGTTCAACCGCAACACTCCGGTTGACGAACTGCCAGAACTAAAAGTCCTGGAAGCCCAAAAACTGGAGAAGGAAATCCAGTTGAAAGCAGTCAATGCCAGAATCGAATCGTTCTCGCCAGCGAATCGACAGACACGCGCAAACGCGATTCAGGAACAAGTCACTCAGGCAAAATCTCACCTTGCAGAAATAGAACTGCAACTGAAAACCCCTTCGGCCAATGACAACGAATTCTTCATTCGCGCTAGACGCACGCAGCTTTTGGCCGAAAGTGAAATGCTGCGTGTGAAGATCAGGGCTTTGGAAACAGAGTCCGACTCGTTTGATGCCACGGTCGAATTACAGGCAGTTCAGCTTGAATACAACCGGAGAGTGGCAACTCAATTGACCAAAGAGATTGCTGTCTATGATTCCGCAATCCAACGCCATCGGCAGGACAAGATTGACAGGCTCAGCACCATGGCCGTTGAGACCAAAGACGGGGTGATTGAGCCGCTCAAGAAAATGGCAGATGGCAACATCCGGCTGACCCAGCGGTTGCGGACCGCGGCAAAGGACATTGACAAATTCTCACAGCAAGCGGCGAAGATCAAGAAAGAAACCGCTCGAATTGAGCGCGAACAAACAACCATAGAGTCACGCATTGATGTGGTTGGACTGAACGACTCGTTTGCCCGATTACTGCAACGGAATCGCAACCATTTGATTGACGCGCAACATCATCAATTGCCATTGGATCAATTGAATCGCAAGATCGCCGATTCTCAAATCACCAAATTTCGTTGGGACGACGAAGCGGAACTCATTACCGACATCGAAACTTCAGCAGCAAAGATCGTAGCCACACTAAAAGAGCAAGGGTCCCTGCAACGCCAGGAATCGGGAAATAGAATACCAACGACTTCAAATACCATTGAGCAACAAGCGTTTTCCGACGCTCAAATGCTTCTGAAGCGACGTACCGCAATCTTAACAGAGCTAAAGAAAATCGAGGATCAACGTTTTCAAGAGCTGGTTGAGATCAAAACGGCTCAAATGGAACTCGAATCTGCCAGCAACGTCTACACGGAGTTGATTGACGAAAACATTCTCTGGGTACGCAACGCACCAAGCCTGGGCGTCTCAGACATTAAAGATATCAGCGATGCTTCGTTGAGGCTTGCATCGCCATCGAATTGGCAATCTGTTTGGGAGAGCTTACAAGATTCTTTTTCGCGGCGTTTCCCGATGACGGCGCTTCTTTTGATTTCGTCGTTCGCATTGTTTTTGTTTCAACCGCGCATGGTTGCGGAGTTGAATCGAACTGGCGATTTGGCGATCAAACGCGGCTGCCGAACGTTTCGGATAACGATATCCGCTTTTGTCCAAACTCTCTTTCTGGCTGCAACAAAATTATCACCGCTGTTCGTGCTGGGTGTCATACTGACGAGAAACACGCTGGGGTCGCAATTCAGCACGAGCCTAGGATGGGCTTTGATCTACACCTTTTTGATCGTGTTTCCTTTGGAACTCCTCAGCCAATCCTGCCGCAAGAACGGCCTGGTTCACAGCCATTTCAATTGGTCAGAAGCGCTAAGGACATTGCTAAAGCGCAATTTTGAATGGATGCTCCCAATTGTTATCCCTCTTTTGGTGGTGCTGTTGATGTTGCCGATGCTGGGCGATGAATCCAACAGCGGTGACTTTAGTTTCGACGCATCGGCGATGACCAACCTTATTAATGGCGGACCGGTCGAATCTGGAATCGGCAATAGCGGAGGCGGTTTGACCGATGTCGTTTCGCAAAGCAGTTTTTCGGAATCAGAACATTGGAATCGCCTGGGACGCGTTTTACTGCTGGCCCTGTTGGTAATCGCCACCATTTTCTCGGCCAGTGTTTTCCATCCCAAAGGAGCCATGTATGCCGACAAGGATCCTGGCGGCGCTAGTCAGCCTCGATTCAAAATCAGGTACTTGAGTTATTTAGTAGCGATTGCTATCCCGCTGGTGTTGGGGGCAATTGCCATCTTTGGATACTACTATTCTGCGATTCGAGTTGGCGAAAGTATCGTCAAGACGATCGCGCTAGCCATTTTGATCCTTGTTCTCTATTCTGGAGCCATGCGATTTCTGTTGGTTCGGCGCAGAAATTTGAGATACGAACAACTGCTTCACCAGCGCAATCAAGCCCGGCTGGCAGCGGAGCAAAAGGATGCCGCAGCAGCGGCCGGTGCGGCCAGTGAAGTGATCGAAATTGATCTTCAAAACGAACCGGGGCTCGACATCACCGACGTCTCGCGCCAGGCGCGCGAATTGACGGCAGTTATCTTCCTCGTGGTTGCCGCCGGAATTCTCCTCAGCATTTGGCAGTACGTGCTGCCGGCGACCAAGATTATGGACGACATTCGGTTGTGGGATGTTCAGCTGGCCGGCAGAACGGAATTTGTGACTTTGCGTGACCTAATGTTTTCGGGAATCATGTTCTTGCTGACCTATTTTGGCGTTCGAAACATGCCCGGTATGCTCGAACTTTTGTTGCTGCAACGACTGCCACTGGATGCAGGTGCCCGATATGCCGTAACGTCAATCTTTCGATATATACTCTTGGTGATTGGTGCAATTCTGGCCTTGGGTTATCTAAAAATTCCGTGGTCCAACTACAGCTGGTTAGTAGCGGCGATTTCGGTCGGCCTTGGATTCGGTTTACAAGAAATTGTGGCGAATTTTGTTTCGGGACTAATCCTGCTGTTGGAAAGACCGGTGCGTGTGGGCGACGTTGTGACGATCGATGGCACAACAGGGGTCGTGTCAAGGATTCAGATGCGCGCTACAACGGTCACCAACTGGGATAATCAAGAATTGGTCGTCCCTAACAAGGACTTGATCTCCGGCAAACTATTAAACTGGACACTGTCGAGCGTCGTGAATCGTTTGTCGCTTCCCTTTAGTGTCGCCTACGGAAGTGACCCCGCTTTCGTTCGACAGATTGTACTCGACGTGATCGCTTCCAACCGGGCGCTGTTGGAGGAACCCAAACCGATGGTGACGTTTGAAGAGTTCGGAGACAGTAGTCTGAACTTCAATTTGCGTTGCTGCGTTTCGACCATCGAGCGCCGTTGGCAGATTGTGCACGAATTGAATGCGGCTATTTACGATGTATTGAAAGAGCACAACATTGAGATTCCGTTTCCACAACGCGATTTACACATCATTAACGGGAGCCCCCCGCTGGAAATAACCGATGAAAGCTCAAACAAGACAGTCTAGAGCACCAACCGGGGAGTTTCGCGAGCGCTGTTTTGAGTGCTTCCGCACGCCAGAGCTTTGTTACTGTGATTCGGTCGGCTCAATCGACAATCAGACCGAGATTCTGATTCTGCAGCATCGGCGCGAGCGCATGCACCCGTTTAACACCGCGCGAATCGTCAATCGAACGCTAACCAAGGGTCACCTAATCTGCGAACGTAACGAAGACCTCGCGCGGATGACACTTCCGATCCGCGCCAATGCGGGGCTACTCTACCCAAGCAAAGACGCCACACTGCTGACCGAAGTTTTGCCAGAAGAACGTCCCGAACAACTGATCATCTTGGATGGAACATGGCATCATGCAAAGACTCTGTATCGCGACATCGCGCAACTGCAGGAATTACCAAAGTATCGATTGGCTCCGACCGAACCTGGAAACTATCGCATTCGCATGGAGCCCAATGCTACTGCGCTCTCTACGCTGGAAGCCGTTTGCGCGGCGCTCAAGCAACTTGAACCCGAAACGGAAAACATCGACGCGCTCATGGTCGCCTTTGACTGCATGATTGAAAAACAGTTGAGCCATCCTGAATCCGTTTACAGTGGGCTGACGATCAAACCCAAAAAGATCCCCAACGCGAACATTCCCAAATCAATAACACATCCGGCGGGAAACCTAGTGCTGGCATTCGGAGAAGCGACGCCCATCGACTACGCCGAGGTCGATGGCTGGAACGAGCTCAATCGAAAACGATCAACCAGTAACGATCCGCCGGTTTACTGGTGTGCTCATCGAATGGGTCGAACGTCGCCTCAAGACAGGTTCTCCTGTTTTCTTAAAGGAGGGCGCGGCCTCGCGCCAAAATTCTATAACTTCATGGACCTTGATCCGAACGATTTTGAAAATGCGGTTTCTGCTGCATCCTTTTCGTCGCAGTGGCAAGAGTTCATTCGCGATGATGACCTACTGTTGATCTACAACCACAACGCCTTGCAGATGATCCGTAATTGCGGAGTTCCCGCGTCCAAGCATCTAACGGTTAACGGCATCAACTTTGATCCGCTCAAGCAACACAAAACGATCGAAGCGTTTGTGAAACACGCTGGTGGAGAGCTTTCGATTCCGATGTTTAAGGGCAGGGCAGGGCGGAGGCTGGCGACGATGACGTCACTGATAAAAGTTCTATCGGAAACCGAGACTGATGAATTAGCCGCACCGCATCGCGAAATCGGTTTTCACAAGCGTGATTAAAACATCCATTTTGTTTTGGAAAGTTGATCATTTTTTTCATGTTTAACGTTTGTAATTTTATGCCGTCGTGATTTTAATAGAGCCAGTCAACTGGACCTGACATCAAATATGACGGAGCGTAACTGTGTGGCAAACATCTCAAGGAGCACGAACACTAGAGGGCGCCGAAGCCCATTTAGTGGGCGAGGTGGTTCACTATCTTTTGGATCAAATTTTAGTGGGTATCGAGATCAACGAACCACACCGTTCTGATGTACCTATCTTCGACGCACTCCAACCAACGCAACAGCTGGTGATGCTCGCCCAGGTCGCCCAAGGCCTGCTCAGCAGTCATGTGGATCCCGTTCCTTTAACGGCAATTAATGAAGGGGCGATCTATGCGGTATTCTGCGAATTGCGCTCTTTGATTGAGATTGAAATCGACTTCGAAAGGCTCGGAGAGGATCCCGACAATACCATCCGAACGGCCGCAGTCGAAGCTTGGCTGCAACACAATCAATGGAATGACTGGGACGAAGATAAGGCCAGCATTCCAGATCCAGATTCAATGGACGTTGATCATTGGGCTTGGTTCGTTGAGATGGTCGCCGATCAGATTCTTTGGGACCGCGACTTCGATTTAGACGGATTAGTAGCCGACATTCAACCGGAAAAGGCCGATCAACTCAAAGCCTATTTGGGTATAGAAAAAGACTACTACTCGACGGTCGCTCCCGATGCCAAGGATTTTGATATCCAGCAAATCAGCAACCAGATTCGCGCTCTGGTACCTTCGCCAGATTTACCTGCGATTGATTTCTAAGACGCCTGTTTTTGTCACCTTTTTGGCTGCTAAGCAATTTTGTCTTCGTCCTTGCGGTTTGCCTGACCGGGGTCGTCGTTGGCGGCTTCGACCAACCCCGCTAATTTCTCGGGACTCGACAGCGACATCCGCCAGAAGTCGTGCGCCTTTTCAACTGCGATTTGCAACACAGAACCCGCTGGGTAGTTCCCCTGCGAATCAGCGACGCCAGCCTTCACGCCGGTCATCAGTTCAATGGCCTCTTCGATCCGATCGACAGCATAGACGTGGAACTTATTTTCCATGCAGGCCTCGACCACGTCCGCCCGTAACATCAGGTCACCCGCATTGGCGCGGGGGATGACAACACCTTGATCTCCGGTCAAATCAAAATGTTCGCACGCATCGAAGTAGCCTTCGATTTTCTCATTAACGCCGCCGATCGCCTCGACATGGCCATGTTGATCAATCGCTCCGGTCATTGCCATCGTTTGCTTGATCGGAATTCCCGTCAACGCACTCAGCAGACAAACGATTTCGGCCCCCGATGCTGAGTCGCCGTCGATGCCTCCGTAGCTTTGTTCAAACGCAATCGACGCGCTAAAGGCCAACGGATGATCGGGCGCGATTAGATGCCGAAGCAGCCCTCCCAGAATCTGAAACCCTTTGGTATGGATCGAACCTGACATGCTGGCTTGACCCTCGATGTTGATCAAACCAGCACTTCCGGGACTAATGGTTGTGGTAATTCGCGCGGGAAACCCGTACGTCAGGGGGCCTGATCGCATGACCGCCAAACCGTTAATCTGCCCAACGACGGCGCCTTTTGTCTCAACAATAATCGTGCCGCTTTCAAGCATCTCCTGAAACTTGCGTGAAGGTAGACTGGCCCGCGCCTTTGTTCTTCTAACAGCAGCTTTGACATCTTCGGCCATCACTGTTTCGCCCGAGGCCAGGAAGCAGGCTTCGCGCGCGAGGTCGGCAATGCGACCAAATTTGGACGTTAATTTATTGGGACGCGCAACGATGCGGGCTCCATGCTCTGCTAATGCGGCGACGGCCGTATGGTGAAAGCAGCACAACGATTCGTCCACACATAGCTGAGCCAAAACGCTGGCATACTGGTTGATTCCGTTTTTATCGCGCGTAATCTCCGTATCGAAATCCGCCAGCACCTTAAACAATTCGCGAAAGTCTGGATCCGCATAATCCAATTGGTAGAAAGTGCTCGCGTCTCCAATGAGAACGACGCGCACGTTGACCTTGATGGGTTCGGGTTGAGTCACGATCTGCTGCCGCATCCAACCAACCTCGGGAGGCACAATCTCCAGCAAACCCGTGCGCAGCGTCCGCATCATGGCGCGATACGCGCCCGGTTCAGATATCAAATCGTTGGCATCTAAAATCAAATAGCCTTCGTCCGCTTGCAACAGCGCTCCGCCGCGGACGCCTCGGAAATCCGAAGTAGGACGTCCATCAGATTCCCATTCCGGTTCGACGGTGCCCAATAGGTTAATCAAATTGGGCGTCGATTCCTCGACCTTCGGACGGTTGACTTTGTCGCTGTGGGTTAAAACGATATTTACGCCATATAGCTCTTTGAAGTCAGGTTGATTTTCACCGTCTGCCTGAAGCCGATTTTCAGTCAGGTCTTCGACAATCTGTTCAATGTGATGCTGAACTTGTGGATCGTCAAAGGATTTGTTGATACTGTCGATGTGGTTGGCCAGCAGTTTCCGAGCTCCGTTTTGAATTAGCGTTTTCATCTCGCGCCCCGCATCGCGAAATACTTCATTGATTTTTCGACTCACTTCTTGCAGTTGCTTTTGAAACTTCGGCAATTGGTCTTCGTAAGCATCGAATTGTTGCTGAGTTATCTTCTCTTGAGCTAATAGCAATCGAAACTGTTCGTGCGGTACGGGTTCCCCCTCGAAAAGTGGAAAAATGGACGCTTGCAGGATAGATCCCTGGTTGGGCGTTACCAAGGTCATACCCGATTCGGCCAACGTCGTTTCCAACGGTTTACTCAACCCCCGCATCTCATTTTGTACACGCTCTTGGATCGCCTGGCGCTGCGAAAGATACGGTTCGCCATCGAGTGCTTCGGAAAGACCTTCATTGACGTACTCACCTAAAGCTTGCATCGCGGCGCGAAACTCAGGCGCTTGGCCCGCGTTGAGCGTGATCAGACGTGGACGATCAGGACGATCGAAATTGTGAACGTAACAGCGATCTTTCAATTTGTCCGTTTGAAGGTTCAGCGTCCCTAAAAGATGCCGAACCATTCGGATACGTCCTGTGCCGCGCGGTCCTCTCACAAAGATGTTCTGACCCGGTGACATGCATTGAAGACCGAATTCCAAAGCCTCTTTTGCTGTCGGTTGACCTAAAACGCCAACAGAGGGATCAATATCGGCGGTCGTTTCAAAATCAAACATCGACGGATCACACTGCCAACGCAGGTCGGTAGATTTTGAGATACGGAGATTGTCAACGGAGCTTGGGGCTGGATCATTCATGAGCGCGCATCATTGGCTGTAGGAACTTAAAATAAAGCGGAAACGTATAACCTGCCCACGGTTTAGGCATTAGA
>CALDEW010000137.1 GCA_937942355.1 uncultured Pirellulaceae bacterium
ATTTCGACGACCGCGATCTATACGCATGTGTTGATCGACCAAGACGCACCGGTGATCAGTCCACTGGACCGGTTGTCGGCCGCCGCGTGACGAATCGTGCCGCGAAGATTTAGAGCGGGAGTGAGAGCGCCGCAAAGGTAGGTGAGGAAGGGTGATGGATCCTGACTGTCGGTCGCCTTAAACGTGGACGCATTCTCGAGCTTTGCGGTGGTGTTCTCTCAAAGTTTGGACATAAATGGCTTACGGCTCGGAGGTTCGAGTTGCGTAAAACGGCTTTTAGAGGCTTTGCTAGGAACATCGGGAAGGGGTTGCTTGGAGGACCAGCGGCTAGCGCCATGCCGCTAACGAACCGAGTCCTTCGTTCTCTCAAAGTTTGGACATAGATGGCTTACGGCTCGGAGATTCGAGTTGCGTAAGATGGCTTTCCGAGGCTTTGCTCGGAACATCGGGAAGGGGGGGCTCGGAGAACCAGCGGCTAGCGACATGCCGCTAACGAATCGAGTCCTGTGGACGCGGAGGGAGGGGCGTTGGGTGTAGAGAGAAGGGAGGAAAGGTTGGGGAAACGAGGCTCGACGAACCAGCGGCTAGCGCCATGCCGCTAACAAACCGAGTCCTTTGGACGCGGAGTGAGGGGCGTTGGGTGCTGGCGCTGGGGTGTAGAAAGAAGAAACATTGGGTAGAAGTTGCTCGAAGAACCGGAGGGCTTGCGCCGCTACCCCAAGTAAGTTCAGCGGTTTCAATGACAAGTCGAGCGGCTTGTGTTGAAGTAGGGAACGATGGCGCAAGCGTCCGGTGCCGGATTAATTTTTGACACAAAAAGGACGTTCGTCAGTGCCGGCTATCGCGGCTTGTTTTCGTGGCCGGGGCGGTAGAAGCCGATTTCTTCTAAGGATCCGTAGACCTCTTCGAGCGTCTTTTCGCCGAAGTTTGAAATGCTGAGCAGATCAGCGCGAGTCGTGTTGAGTAGGTCTCGGACGTTGAAAATACCTTTCTCTTCAAGGCAATTCGTCGTCCGAACCGTTAAGCCGATCTCGGCAGTGCTGAGCTCCAGTTTTTCGCGTAGATTGCGAGTTTCTTCTTCTGCAGCGCTTAACGGAATGCGAGTACGAGCCATCTTGGTCCCTCCCTGTGTTTTACCTAAGAATTCGATTGATCATCCGCGGCAACATTCAAAACTACTTCGTGTGTCTTGTGAGGATCCCAAATTCGATCCCCAACCTTGCCGCGATTGGCGAAGATTATAACATAGATCTCAAGATCTAAAACGACAGGACGACAATTTCCGCATCTTTGCTAGCAACGCATTAAGCTCCATGGACGACACCATCCACCAACAACTCGTCGCGCCCCTCAATCCGGCCCAACAATCCGCCGTTGTACAGATCGAAGGACCTCTATTGATCGTCGCTGGCCCGGGATCAGGCAAGACGCGTGTCATAACCCACCGCATCGCTTACATGATTGCCAATGGCATCCCTTCGCAAAAAATCGTGGCGCTGACGTTCACGAACAAGGCCGCAGACGAGATGCGGAAACGGTTGGCTGTGTTGGCGCCCGAGAATTTCACTTGGGCGGGGACCTTTCACCGGTTCTGTTCGCGGCTGCTGCGGGTTCACGCGGCGATGGTCGGACTGCAAGAGAATTTTACGATCTATGACATGACCGATACGAAGAAGGTCATCAAACAAGCCATCGAAAATACGGAAGTTGACCTCCGTCACTACGGGCCCGACGCGGTCGGTCGGGAAATCAGTAACGTGAAGAACTTGGCCGTCACGCCCGATAAGTTTCAGCCGCGCACCGGCAAAGTGATGGACAGGATCGTTTCCCAAGTCTATCCCGAATATCAGAAGCTGTTGCAGATGGCCAACGCCGTCGATTTTGACGACCTGTTAATGCATACCGTCGATCTGCTGACGCAGAACAGCGAACTACGGTCAGCACTGGATCACCGATTCCAATACATGATGGTGGATGAATATCAGGACACCAACGTTGCTCAGTATCAATTGATCCGGTTGCTCAACCACAACACGCAGAACCTGGCGGTCACGGGGGATCCCGACCAGTCCATTTACGGCTGGCGCGGTGCGAACATTCGTAATATTTTGGAGTTCGAAAAAGATTACCCAGACGTGTCGGTCGTTCGGCTTGAACAAAACTATCGCAGCACCAAAGCCATTCTGCGCGTCGCTGACCAGCTGATCGCCAATAACGTTCGTCGCAAGCAGAAGGTTTTAATAACCGAAAACGACGACGGCAACCGTGTGCGCTTGGTCGCTTTCCCATCTCCGCAGGACGAAGCGATCGACATTGCCGATACGATCGCGCTGGCGATTCAAAAGGGCCAAAGGAAACCGAATGAGTTTGCGATCCTCTATCGCGCTAACTACCTTTCCCGAGCACTCGAACATACGCTGCGTACTTCGGGAGTGCCTTACCAGGTCGTCAACGGTCACGAATTCTATCAGCGCAGAGAGATCAAGGATTTGGTGGCGTATTTGCATCTGATCAACAACGACCGAGACATGGTGGCGTTTGAGCGCATCGTCAACGTTCCTTCTCGAAAGATCGGGAAGGTTACGCTTTCGCGCGTTCGCAATTACGCGATGGAGAACAACCTTTCGATGATGGATGCGGCGCGCAATGTTGACGCGATCGAAACCATTTCTGCCGCACCGTCGTCAAAGTTGAAGCAGTTCGCCGCGATGATAGACAATTTACAACAGACGGCGACGCAAGAGGTGGAAACCATCATCCGCAACGTTTTGGTCGAAACCAAATACCGGGAGTGGTTGACGATGGACGGCAGCGAGGAAGGTTTCGAACGCGCCAACAACGTCGACGAACTGGTGGTCGCGGCTCAAGAGTTCGATTCTGAACATCCTGAAGATGGCGGTCTGGAGAAGTATCTCGAACAGACCGCGCTGGTCTCAGACACCGATGTCTGGGAATCAACTTCCGACTTTGTCACCATGATGTCACTTCATGCGGCTAAGGGACTGGAATTCAAAAAGGTCTTCATTATCGGGCTCGAAGATGGCATCCTTCCCCATGAACGCTCCAGCTCCGACGACGAACAGATTGAAGAAGAACGGCGGCTTTTGTTTGTTGGTATCACCCGAGCCAAGGAAGAACTGCAGCTGTCGCGCTGTTTGAATCGTTTTCGACGGGGTAGCCACTGGCCTGCGATCGCGAGCCGGTTTTTGATGGAGCTACCGCGCGACGAAATGCAGGTGTTTGAACCGCGCGGGCTGAGTCACGGAATGTCCGATCAGGAGCTTCAGGACACGATCGCGCGAATGTCGGATTGGTCCAGCGACGTTCCGGTCTACGACGTTTCCGAAGATGCGGTATCGGTGGATGAAGAATCGGTGGATGAAGAATCGATTACGCCCACGCGGGAAACAAAAACGAAGGCGCCAGTGATTGCTTCCATCGCCGACATGGCCACGGGGGCTCAGTTGGCTCAAAAGGAGTCCGACGGTACCCAGCGGCTCGAGCCCGAGGCGTACCGCATTGGATTGGAGGTGGAACATGTACAATACGGAATCGGAACGGTCGTCACAATTTCGGGAATGGGCAAGAAACGTACTGCAACTGTCGATTTCCAGGAATATGGTCAAAAGCAATTTCGGGTCGCATTTTCGAACCTGCGCTCGGTAGTGAGTTAACTTAAGTTTAAACGTTTTGAGGATTTCCGTTGGTCGGGTCGGCTTGGGCCGCCATGCTGACGGGAAGACATCATTCAACCAGCGATCCATTGTAAAGCCGGACGAAGAACACATCATGGCCGAAAGTTTCAAAGGTTTCCCGCGCGAGATGGTCAGTTTCTATTCTGAACTGAGCGCAAATAACGATCGAGTCTGGTTCAACGCGAATAAGGACCGGTATTTGGCTTGTGTCGCCGAACCGGCGTTGGATTTTATTCGGGCGATGGAGCAACCTTTGAAGAAAAAGGTCAGCAAACATTTCACGGCCGTGGCCAAGCGTTCGGGCGGGTCGCTGTTGAGGATTTATCGAGACACGCGCTTCTCAAAGAACAAAACGCCTTACAAAACCAATTTGGGTGTTCACTTCCGCCATGAAGTTGGCAAAGACGTGCATGCACCAGGTTTCTATTTTCATTTCGACCTTGATCAAGTTTTTATCGGTGCGGGCGTTTGGGCGCCCAGTGGGCAGCCGCTAAATATGATAAGAGCTACCATCGACGATCACGCGGCGCGGTGGAAACGAATTGTTGGAAAAAAGGTCTTTCGCGAAACGTTTGAGCTTTATGGAAGTACGCTTATTCGTCCACCACGCGGATACGAGAAGGATCATCCGCTGATCGTGGATTTGAAACGCAAAGATCATATTGCTTTAACAACGCTGAAGCAGAATGATCTGTTCAAGCCGTCGCTGGTTGATGAAACGATCAATCGAATGAAGTTGGCGATGCCGTATGTGCGATTTCTCTGCGATGCACTGCGTTTGCCGTCGTAAGACCAGTGCTGTGGTACAGGTTGATCGGCCTTCCGGTTGCAGTGCGGTGTTCCCAAATTCATTCCACAATGTTAGCGTCGGTGTAAATCGTCCATTTTTTGAAAACCACAATATAAAAATGCTTATTCTCTGGATCAAACGAATCCTACTCACTCTTTCGTTGTTGTATTTCATCGCCGTGGGTCTGTTGCTGCTGTTTGAGAACTATTTGGTCTATCCCGGAGCATCAAAGGACCGAGGGAATTACAACGCTGAATTTGAGTTCGAGGACGTCTATTTCACAGCCGCCGATGGCACGAAGTTGCATGGTTGGATGATTCCCTACGCTGACAGCAAGCGTTATGTTTTGTACTGTCATGGCAATGCTGAAAACGTTGCCGTTGCCGGCGGTGGCGTCGCAAAATTGATGGGCGCTGCAATGAAGGCAAACGTTTTTGTCTATGACTATCGTGGTTTTGGAAAGAGCGCCGGAAACTCCACAGAGGCCGGAATAAAACTGGACACTGACGCCGCGATGGATTGGCTGTGCCAACGGTTTGAAATCAAGCCGACGGATGTAATCGTCGAGGGGTTTTCTGTTGGCGGGGGGCCCGCAGTCTATATTGGAATGAAACAGGGCGCTAAGGGTTTGCTTTTGCAAAGGACTTTCAGTTCATTGCCTGACGTTGCCGCGCAAAAACATCCTTGGGCGCCGGTTCGTCTGCTGATGCGAAACAGGTTTGATTCTGCCAGCCTAATCGCTGATTATCATGGCCCTTTGCTGCAATCACACGGAGCGATGGATCAGGTCGTGCCATTTACGTTCGGCAAAAAGTTACATGATGCTTGCCCTTCTACGGACAAACAGTTTTTCACGCGTCCCGACATGGATCACTTTTCGCATGTCGATCCCGCGTTTCTGGAAATGGCTTCCCAATTTGCCGACCGCCTGTACGGAAATTAGGTAGTTTGGTCGAAAAGTTACAAGTTTTGCATCCAAAAATCCTATCCGCTCAAAAGAAAAAAAATCATTGATGAATCGGTTTATGGGGATTAGAGAAGCAAGCAAGAGGAAAACACATTTTTCTGACGGGCTCAGGCCAGTTGTAATTGATTTATTGCGCGTGTTTTGTTGAACCGAGGAGGTTCCACAGTTACAATACTTCGGTACGTTTTCGGGATGGGGAACTGACAATTGTTTCAATCTATTGCTTCCTACCACACCACTTGGGCTGCCCGTGTATCAGACTCCTCCAACCCCTATCGGTGATTCCGATGCTCCTGCCGATGGAGCGATTTCGGAACCGTTGTCTGCCGCAGCGGATACGGTTAACTCAAATTTTGATTTTTCGTTCCTAAACGATCTAAGCGAACTAGAACTTCTGGCGTGTATTTTTCTGGTTGGTGCTTTGATTGCTTTGGTGATGTGGCACTACGAGAATTTCTTTGCGTGGATCGATTGTAAATTTCGGGATGGATCCCTTAGCTGGCGCCGTTGGAGAAATCGCAGAAAATATCTGCCTGCCATAGAGATTCAAGAAACGAATTCAATTACTGCCCGAGTAGAAGAACTCTCCACGCAAGACGCGCCACAAACGCATTTGAAGAGTTGGTTTCTAGATCGCCGTCAAGAATCTCCGCAATCGGAAAAAAGCGATTGGTTTTTGACTCAGAAGGATATGCAGCAAGAGCGGAAGAATTCATGGTTTTTAAATCAACCGCAAGAACCGTCGACAAACGATACGCAAACGGATACCGGAGTCCAACTCGAAGTTGCAAACGAGGCTCAATGGCAAGCGGTAAATGCTCGTCTGTCGGAAGCGAACCATCGTGCCGAGACGCTTGAGACGAAGCTTGAATCTGCTGAACAGCGTTTAGCGGAATCGGAGGAACGAAACGCTTCCGTTTCGCAGCAACACGCTTCGGTTAGCACTCGGGTTGATGAACTGGCCACTCAATTGGCTGACGCAAGGCTAGTGATTGGAGAAAAGACTTCCTTAGCTGAGAAATCAGAATTGGCGCTCAGTGAGGCCCGCGCGGAGCTGGATCGTCTGGCGAGTGTTGAGAAACAGCTGGCGATTGAAAACGACGAATGGCGTCTGAAGTGGGAGACGCTGACAGAGGAAAGTGCGCGAGCGATTGAGGAGGCCCAGTTGTCGGAACAGAGCCTGAGCGAGATGCTTGAGTCTGAGTCCGCGGCACATGAACGAGCAAAACTGGATGTCGTTTTGGTCAGACAGAATATGGATGTCTTGAAGGCAAGTCTAAATTGTCAACGCGATGCGCTTGAAAAAGAACGTTCCCAAGGCGCTCAGATCAAGCGGGGCCATGAAGCGGCGATCGAGAACCTCAAAATGCTCCATACCGAAACGCTTGCAACAAAGGTGTCAGAATTTGAAGCAACCTCCAGCAATTTGAAGAAGCAAGCTGAAGAATTTCAGGCGGCGCTTGCAACGGCCGAAGCGGAGGCCAAGGAATTGCGAATTGAAGCCGCTGCGGCACAAGACACGATCGACTCGCTCAATGCCGAGCAAGATTCTATTAAGATTCTGTTGGAAAAATCCGAGCTTGAACTTGCTGAAACAGAAGCTGCGTTTGAGAAAGAGGAGACTTTACGCAGGCAGCTTGAAGAAAGGGTTAACGGTCTAAATCAAGAGCTTCGCAATCAGACGGAAGTTTCTGCCGGGCTCGAAGCCGACCTGTTAAAGTCCAAGAAATCACTCGATTCACGTGTCGAGGTTGAGCAACAGCAGAGGGCGGAATTGCTGGCCAAGGTGGATGGACTCGAGCAGGACCTCAGTGATCGTGCCGCAGTGTTGTCGAAGCTCCAGTCTGAATTGGAGGATTCTGAGAAAGCTCTTGCTGCCGCTAACGCTGAGAAAGGTGCTCGTGAAACAGATTTGCAGGCTGAAGTGGAGCGTTTGGAGCAGGACCTTAGCGATCGTACTGCTGCCTTCTCAAAACTTGAATCCGATTTATTGAAGTCCGAAGAAGCGCTTGCGAAAGCTCGATCCGAGGGGGAAGATCGGGAATTAGAATTGCAATCAATTGCGGAACGTAGGGAACAGGATCTCAGCACTCAAGCCGCTGCTCTCTCTGAAATCGAATCTAAATTGCGGGAGGCTGAAAAGGCTTTGGTCGCTGAGCGAGCTGAGAGAGGAGAGCGCGAAACCGAACTGCAGGCTGACGTTGAACGCTTGCAACAGGATCTCAACGATAGTACTGCTGCCTTCTCTCAACTCGAGTCTGACATGCGGAAGTCCGAAGAAGCGCTTGTGAAAGCTCAAGCCGATGGCGAAGATCGGGAATTAGAATTGCAATCAATTGCGGAACGTAGGGAACAGGATCTCAGCAACCATTCTGCTGCTCTCGCTGAACTCGAATCTAAATTGCAGGCATCTGAAAAGGCTCTGGTTGCCGCGCGGTTTGATGAGGGAGAGCGCGCAGCAAAACTGCGAACCGACGTGAAAAGGCTGGAAGACGAACTCTGCGCTCGCGCTTCCGCATTCGCTCGGCTCGAATCCGATCTATTGAAGTCCGAAGACGACCTCGTCGCTGCCAGAGCAGATGAGGGAAAACGCGAAGCGGAATTGCGGGCTGACGTGGAACGTTTAGAACAGGAGCTTAGCTCCCAGACTTCCACCTCGGCTCAACTGGCGGCCGATCTGGCTAAGGCAGAGGAATCCTTTAGTGGCAAAACAGCAATCCTGCAGCAACGGCGGGAAGAGCTACAAGCCAAAGTGGTAGACTTAGAACAGGATCTAAGCAGCCGCGTCGTTGCATTCGAGAAACTTGAAGCTGATCTATCAAAGGCGGAACACGAACTCGCCGCGCAGCAATCCGACCAAGGACAGCAAACGGAGGAGTTGCAATCGGATCTGAGACGCGCAGACGAAGAAATCGCGCAGTTGCGGTTGGAGCTTAGTGCGGAGAAGGCGAGTAGCGCGGAGGCGGTTGACGAGATTGCTTCGAACCAGTCGCTGATAGAGAAACTCAAAGGAGAATTGACAGTCGCCAACGTCAATCGCACGAACTATACCAAGCTTGCCAACAAAGTAGTGCGTTATAAAACGCTCAGTCGAGAGAAGGATTCGAAACTTGAAGAATTGGTGGCTCAAAACTCGCGGATGTCGGACCTTGCGACCGAGTATTTTGAAAACATAAAGGAGCTTAGAGGCGAGTTAACCAGTCAAACGAGGCTGGTTAACGTGCTCAAACAGAGCTTGCAAGAGGCAGAGCTGAATATAGGAAATGCATCCAGAGCGGAAGCAAATGGGTTGAGCAAAGGCCCGTCTGAAGCGGAAATTGATCAACTGGTCCAACAAAGGGCTCGCAAACACCTACTCAAACTTAAGTCGGACTTCGAAGCTCGGCTTAAGCACAAGAACAGAATCATTCGAAAGCTACAAAAGGAACAAGTGCTCGAAAGTAGCGGCGGAGAAGATGGCTTCGTGAAACCCGAAGGACAGTCAGACAACTCTGCAGCAGACCGTCTCCAGGTTAACCGCCCGCGTTAGTCAGTTGTCATGAAGCCAACGATGAACTGTGACATACGCATAGAAGCGGACGGATTAACGACTGCATCTTAATGCTTCTTGGTCATCAGCATCGTGAACCCGCACGGTTTTCCCACACATCAAACCCTTGTATCTAGACGCGGCATCTTAATGTTCTAACCCATTTGTAGGTTCTCTGGCCACTCTTGGGATCATCAGGTTCATTCCTTCATGAGCGGATCGTGCGCTGCGCCTAATTCTAAAAAGAGATACAGAGAGGATGCGTCCATAATTCGAATGCGCAAACTGGGCAAACGATACTGAGTGAATTTCGACTTATTGTCACGCAGATTTCTCTGGCGCAGGCGATCTTTGACTGTATTTGATTGAACCTGCCGAAACCATTTTGTAAGATGAAACGAAAACGGTTCGGGATGGGGACCGTATCGCACATTTACTTATCAATTGAGAGGTGCCGCCTGTGTACCAATCCCACTCGCCTCCAAACGCTATAGATGCCGCCAAACCAACTCGCAGCGCTGATTCTAAATCGGCAACAGAGCAAAGCATTGATGCTGCGTCCAATGCTGAGGGAACTTGGGTTGTCGATACGATAACGCTTGCTGAGTACGAAGCCCAATTGAAAGCTCGGGCTGAGTCGGCTCCCGATCAATCAGACGGTTCGAAGGCTGAGGCCGTGGCAGACGCCTATTTCGACAAATATTCTGCTGAGGAAATCGATGCGTCTATCGTTTTGGACAGCGGCAAGGGGCCTGACGCGGTCGGCGAGTTTGCGATTGATCAGAACTCCGCTGCAGTGCCCGCTCCAGACAGCCCTTTTGATCCCGATTCGATTTCTCATCTTGGGCATGAGGCGCGATTGATAGCGAAAGCTGAACCAGTTTATAGTCCAACGGATGATTCGCTTGACGATGGCGTGGCTTATGAGGAAGCACAAACGGATCCAGTTAAAGAGATCGGTGCGGAGAATACTGAGAAGGGCGCATCGGTAAAAGACATGGTGTCTGGTTCGGCAAACGCTTCGGCGGATGAACCGGTGGCAAAGGTTATTGAAGCTTCGAATTCCCATCGGACATCAGCATCAAATAACGATCTTAGCGACCCGGTTCTTCTGATTTTTTCGTTAGGATTACCGCTGGCCCTTATCCTGCTAATGTGGAATTTTGGAAAGATACTGTCTCGGTTCTCTGAAAGATGGGCAAACCGACCTCTCCAACGAACGGCTATCGCGCAAGAGAACCCCCAATGGGGGGCCAAGAATGATGACGGTGACACTTCGCTGGAGCGAGAGGGTAATCTACCTGCGCAAGGCGAAGCATCGGATGGCAAAGTAAAGAAGGATGGCACCTTTAAAAAGGTCACATTCCCCAGACGGGAAAAACAGCTCAGCGCCGAGGTCGCTAATTCTAATGCACTACTTAAGTCCGAACTGATCAACGCGCGAGAATCGCTCGCTTTGGTGAAGGCCAATAGCCAGCGGCGCGACTCGGAACTTCAGGCGAAAGTAAAAATCCTTAACGAACAACTCAGCGACCAGAAGGACAATGTCCAAAAACTCAAAGCCGATCTGTTGAAAGCAGAAGCATCACTAGTTTCTCATCAATCTAGCGCCCAGCAATTACAAGCCCAGGCGAACGGTGCTGAAAGTCAGCTGAAAATAAAAGCGGACGCGGTGGCGAAACTTGAATCCGATCTGCGGATCTCAAAAGGTGCGATTGCAACGGTGCAAGCCGAAGGAGACAAACGTAATTCTGAGTTGCTGAAAGAAGTTGGTCGATTGAAGGAAGAACTGAACAGCAAAACGGAAGATTACACCAAACTCGAATCTGACTTCCTAACGTCTGAAGAAGCGCTTGCCGCTGCACAGGCCAAGGCAGCTGAACGGGAGAAAGAGTTGTTGGTTGACCTCGAATTATTGGGAGAAGAACTAGGTGCCAAAACGGCCAATTCGTATAAGCTTGAGGCTGATCTAGCTAGAGCTCAAAAGTCGCTTGATTCTCGCAACGACGCAGATAAAGAGCATGAATTGTCCCATCAGGCTACGGTGGAAGCATTCGAGGAAAGGCTCAGCGCCCAATCGGATGCGATCGCTAAACTCAAATCCGAGTTGCTGAAGTCAGAAGAGTCACTTGCTGCCGCCCAAAGGAAAGCTGAAGGTCGCGCGAACGAACTGCAGGCGAAGCTAGAACTAGTAGAGGAAGAGCTCAGAAGTAGAACGTCAACGATAGCAGGACATAAAGCAGAATTGCACAAAGCGAAACAGTCACTTGAGCAAGCCGTCGCGCGTGAGCAACAGCGAAATGCTGAAATTCAATTGAAATCGGAGGAGCTTGAGAAAAAGTTAAACTCGCGCAACGCTGCTTTTTCGAAGCTGAAGTCCAAGTGGCTGGACTCAAAGAAGGCCCTGGCTAAGGCTCAAGCCGAAGTGGCAAAAGGTGAAAACCAACGCGCGGGCGACATAGATCGCTTGGAAGAGGAACTCGCAAATGAAAGAGCTGCTTCAAGCAAACTCGAGGCGGAGATCTTGGTGATGAAGGAGGCACTCGAGGATAGAACGACTAATGATGCGCGGCGCGTGACGGAACTGGAAGCGGATCTGGCGCTGGCAGAAGAAAAAGCTGAAGATCTCCGCTCGGAGCTGAGTGCGGAGAAGGCGGCCGCTGCTGAGTCCATGGAACAACTTGCAACCAGTAAGTCGAAAGTGTCGAAGCTCAAGAAGAGACTTTCTAATGCAGCAGTTAATCGCAAAAACTACATGAAGCTTGCCAAAAAAGTGGTGTGCTACAAAAGGCTCTACCGGGCGAATGAGGAACGGATCAATGAACTGGTCGAGGAGAATAAACGCATGTCGGTGCTCGCGTCAGAGTATCTGGAAGCCGCAGACGGGATGATAGAGGAATTAAGCGGGCAAGCCAAATTAGTTGCGAATCTCAAGTTGCGGATGCTGCAATCAGAGCAAAGCGCACCGGAATCGTCACCATTTCCCAATGAAGCCGTGCAGGACTCAAAGCGAAACGACTTGGCGGAACTACACCCGCCAGAAGACGCGCTGACATTGGAAGCGGATTTGGAGATCGACAGCGACAGTAGTACTTTGGTGGCATCTGATGGTCAACCAGACGATTTGGAGCCAGACTATCACCGGCCTAACCGCCCACGATAGTCAGAGACACTGCGCGAACAAAAATAAGTACGAGCCCGCAGCGCAAGCAAGTGAATTGGTATCGCCTAACATTCAATGGCTGGCGATTCGGGCTTGTATTAGCGGAACTTCATCCAATGTTAGCCGCCTCCGAATGCAATCAGCCTTCAAAAACCGAGCTGACCAAATTTTCCCAAGCATCAATCAACAGATTCGATGCGCGATCAATTTCCTCTTCGGACGTTGTCCATCCAACGGAGAGTCGCACCGTTCCCGCAATTTGCGCCTCGCCGATTCCCATCGATGATAGCGTCGAAGAACCGAAAGCTTCAATGCTGTGACACGCCGCTCCGGTCGAAGCACAAATCTCTGGCACCCGCCGCAATAGTTCGTCGCCGGTGACCTCGGGGAAGCTAACGCTGAGCGTGTTAGGTAGGCGCTCGGCGGCAAAACCGTTGACCCGGAGTCCCGGAATGCCGCTGCTAAGTTGTTCGTGCAGTCGGTCCCGAAGTTCCGTCATCTTTTCGACAGATTCATCCAGACTTTTAGAAACCAGCAGCGCTGCCTGTCCAAGCCCAACAATGTAGGGCGTGTTTTCTGTGCCACTGCGCATCCCTTGTTCATGCCCTGCCCCGTGCAGCAGCGACTCCAGCCCCAAACCTTCGCGCACAAACAAAACACCGATGCCTTTAGGACCATAAAATTTATGGCCGGCGATGGTCAGCATGTCTACGTCCATATAATCAACGAAGACGGGTATTTTTCCGGTTGATTGCGACGCATCGGAATGTAGTAAAATGTTTCGAGATCGACAGACTTCCGAAATTTCGCGGATAGGTTGAATCGTTCCAGTTTCATTATTAGCGTGCATCACGCTGACTAACCTTGTGTTGGGGCGAATCGCAGCTTCGACATCGGCGGCCCTCACGACTCCATTTTCATCGCAGGGAACAATCGTCAGTTCGCAGCCCATACGTTCAAGGAACTTGGCGGGCTCCGAAATTGCCGGATGTTCAATCGCGGAAATGATCAGATGACCGCGCGGCTGCCCATCAGCCAGCATCACGCCTTTGAGCGCAAGGTTATTTGCCTCGGTGCCGCAACTGGTGAAAACAATCTCATTTCGATCGCAACCGATCAGCCCAGCCACCTTGCAACGCGCATCCTCAATGGCTTCGCTGGCGGCTCGACCCATCGCGTGTGAACTGGAGGGGTTACCGTAATGGCTGGAAAAAAACGGCAGCATTGCTTCGATTACACTCGGAGCGATCGGTGTTGTGGCGTTGTAGTCTAAGTAGATCTGTCGCATGATAAGAGATGAAGTATCTGTTGTAATTGTGGTAACGGATCCTATTTTTAGATCCTGAATCAGCAACGCGCCTACGCCAATTTTTGCAATCGACGAAGAATCCATTCGGCGGCCAGGCCCGTGGTCAAAATGCCAAGAACCCACATCATAAACTTGCGCTTAAAGAACCGGTCAAAAGTTCCCGCGATTATTGTTTCTTGATCCTGCGGAGGGATCAATTGCGCAGTTGATTCCGGATTGTCCGGCTCGACGGTGAAATCAAGCGCCGATTGAAAATACGTTCCGCCAGTGTTTTTGGCTATTTTTGTCAGTACAGCCACGTTTCGGTGGGGCTTCTCTTTTTCCAGATCCGGAATCGTCGCCACCACGGTTGTGGTCAACACGTCCATGTCAGGGCTTTCGGGCACCGTCAAATTGATTCGGTATTCACCTTCGCTACCGGCCACGAAATTACCTCGAAAGCTTCCTGGCGATGCGGCATTTGGGTTTGACCGCAGCAGAATTGACTGAGTCAACTTGTCTGGCGTAATCAAACTGGCTTCGACTTGAGGGTAGTCAAGGTGTTCGTCCTGAGCGTTCTTTAGGATTGCCTGCACCTCGATCGTGTCGCCCATCCAGCAGCGTTCGCGATCGGTCAACAACACCCCGCGCGTCGAATCACGCGACAGACGACCTTGGCTGGCCCAGCGAATAAGTTTGGTGTAGTACTGCTCAAAGTATTCGACGTCCAATCGCCTTACCCGCCACATTTCGCCACTGGCCTGAAAGAAAACGCGACCGGCTCCGTAAAATTGACTGGCCAAATAGATCGGTAACTGATCGTCGATGGCCGTCTCTGGATCGGCGAAGTTCGCCAGCACTTCAGCGCCGGATTTCGCATCGTTGACCGCATAATAGCCAAACACTCCCTCGAACTTGGCCCACGTCTCTTGACTTTCACCGGCCGAATTCCCAATCCACACGTATTCAGCGGAGCGGCCTTGGCGAGAAAACTCAAGCGGAAACGCGGTCGCGCCACCAAAACGCCCCAACTTCAGCACCGACGAGCCTTGGCTGTAGAACGAGACCGGATAGAGTTTTCGAACGATATCAATCGAATCATCGCCGCGCGGCTGGCGGGTCCACTGAGGAGTGTTAACAGGGCCAGCGACGGTAATTAGTCCACCGGCCTGTTCGGCCACCCAGCGCTCCAGCGTCTTCATTTGATCTGCGGTCATCATCCGCCAATCGGGATCAATCGCCACGATGCAGTCATAGTCATAAACCTCGGCGCGCGAATCGGGAAACGCTTGCAGCAGAACATCAGATTCTTGATCCGCGCCTGCTCCAGCTGACTGAAGCCAGACGTGCAGCTGAATGTCCTTGTCACGATAGAGCTGGTTCCGCAGAAAACGGAACTCGCGAGTCGGTCCACCGGCCATCAATAACACTTTGGTTTGCTGTTGGATCACCTCGACGACCGTCGCCATTTTATTGTCGCGCGCATCAAGGTCTTCCTCGAAAGATTCAACGGATATCTCGTAACGGCGTTTGCCCAGCTGATCGCGCGATACCGCGAATTCAACGCTGGCGGGTTGGCCGTCTCCCAATAGGCGGATGTTGGTCTCTTCTTCAATAATGGCAGCCTCGGTCTCCTTTTCATCTAAGCTGATTAATTGAACTCGGGCAGTGCGACCCTCTAAACCAAACGCTTTGATAAGTGCTCTAACTTGGAATTTATCTCCGGGCAAAACGCGTTCGGGGGCTTCGATTGTCGCGACGACGACATTTTGCGGACGGCTGGTCCCGCCGACGCCAACGGTGAAAATCGGGATGCCGGCATTAGAAGCAGCTGCGATAGCGCGATCTACGGGCACGCCGGAGTTGCTTTGACCGTCGGTGAAGATAACAATTCCCGCAATCGGTCCGCCCTGCTCTTTATTGACGACATATTGTATCGCGGAACCTAATCGGGTCGATGTGCCTTGCGGCTGAACCGCAGTTTTCCATTCGATCGCCGGTGTTTGGTTTGAGCTGTCAGCGTCGATAGTTTCGGTTGGCAGGGCTGCTGAATCAGAAGACATCTCAATTGGTCTTAGTCCCAGCGACTGCGAAACGGATAGCTTGGGCGACCATAAATCAGCTGCAGCTAGCGCCCATAGCCCAGCAATGAAAAACAACACGGCGAAAGTGAACCACCACGTCCCAAACATGGAGGTTGACTCATCGGAGGGAGTTGCCGCGCGGCGCGGGGAACGAAACAGCCCTATCATTCCAATCACCAACGCGCAAAGGCATACAGATATAGCAACCCAGGCAATCCTGCCGGAAATAGCGTAGACGTTCTTTTGTTCAGCGGTCAAATCTTTTACGCCATTTGCATCAGCACCTTTTCGTTTCGAAAACTCTTTTATCAGCTTTGGTTGGTCTGCATCGCCAAAGCGGTAAATCGACACCTGATGATCTGCCTGCAATCCCTCGACGCTGGGACCCTCAATCCAATCAACCAATTGCTGAAACCTCACAGTCCGTTCGCTGCTTCCTTTAGATACAGGTTCCATCAAACCCATGCTCAAACTGCTGTCCAACAAGACCGCAAGGCGGGAAGGTTTTACGATTCGGGTTTCGCTGCGCTGGCCGGGGTTGGCGACAAAGAGAACCACCGTGGCGATGGTCAGCAGACGCAAGGTCGTTAATAAGAAAGATGATGCGCGATTGAGATCGACACTATCTTTTCGATAAAGGAACACTGCCCACAACAACATAGCAATCACGACCAGCGCCAACAGACAAATCTGCCACCACTGACCGCCGGGAAGCACCGGTTGCAGTTCGTAGAAAGTTCGGATGTCGGATTGCAGAAACATTCAGTTTACGGTTGGTGGTAGCTTAGCGAGTACGCGAGCGCCTGTTCTGCGACCAGCAAAACAGACAGCGCGATGAGAAAAAATCGTGTCAACGAGGACGCTTGTCGCATTTCGGGTTCAGGATTGAAACTGTTCCACTGCGACAGAATGGGCTGAGCCGATTCCAACGAAGAAATTAGCTTGGAATTGTTTGCATGGCGAAGATCGCTCTCGGAAACGTCAACATTGAATGACTTCCGAATAACGGAATATTCGCCTGAATTTCGTTGCAACCAGAAATCAAAGACGCCCGGGCGATCAACCTCGAGGTCATCACCGGCTCGATTCGCAGCAACGCCCGCGACCTCGTTTGTCAGGCTCCCATCGCCGGACTTCGCGAGAATCAGATCGGCCAATTCGCGCGGCTGACCGTCAGCGACCGGTTTTAGAATCTGCCCTTTGGGCAAAAAGTTCTTTCTGTCAACTGTAATGGCGTAGGGCGTCTGCACCAATTGATCATTGCTGGATTGGCGGCCCGATGCGAGATAGTCTTGCATCAGCAACATGATGGGAGGGAAGGTTGCGTTGCGAGCCCAATTGTTCCAAACGGGTCCGACAGTCGTCGTGCATGCAATGACGCGCCCATCGCCATAACGTCCCGTCACAAAAAGTGGTCGTTTCTCATCTCCGCGTACGGTCGCGATGACTTCAGCGGCTGCCGGTTTCTTCAGCATCCATGAACGAGTTGGCACGATAGCGCGTTCGATGTCAACCAAATCCAGCAGGGTCGTCTTCTGGCCGTTTACAGGAGCGAAAACGGGATGGGTTTCAACCTGAAAGTCACGTCCGGTGGCGTTGGGATCTTCGATGACCTCAACGGACTGCTCCAATTCGATCGGGTAGATCCCCTGCCCTTGCCTGTAGATCTGGTTATAAAAACTAAAATCAGTCTTCGGACCGGCAAAGAACCCAACGCCGCCTCCGTTTTGACAAAACGTTTCGACGTTCCTTACTGCAACGTCGTCCAATTGGTCCACATCAAGCAAAAAAATGACCTCGAAGGTTTGCAGTTCGTCTGGGGAAACGTCTCGCAGATAGTCCTTCGTTTGAAACACGGGTTCGATGCCGGTCGACCCATCAGGGCTCAATGCGAGGCTGAGGAAATTGCTGTGCAATTGCTCCGCATCGTCGATGACCAGAACTTTCGATGCCGCGACGAACTCAACCGTGCAATCGCGCCGATCATCGGCCGTCAAACCATCGCTGTTGAGTCGAGCTGAAATGGCGTGCGTGCCCGGTGTGTCGAAGAAAACGGGAAAGATACGCGACTGAGTCTCGCCAGCGGCAATTTCAGCGATAAAGACCGTCGGCAGATCCTCCTTGCGAAAGCTCAAACTTTCGGCAATTGTCGGTTGGCTGTAGGAAGTGGTGGAGATGTTGGTTTGAACTTTCGATACGACGTCACTGCCATAGTTCTTCACCTTAAGCTGCATCATCAATGGCGTTCCGGCAACGCGAATGCTGCTGACCGGTTGAAGATCGACGATGGCAACGTTGGAATCACCGGTCGTGGCACAGTTGATCAATTCGATCGCTCCGCCGGTGCCGCGAATGTCGGCCAGATCACTGGCAACTTGCTTGGGAGCATCCCAGTCCTTCTTCCGGAAATCGGAAAGGATATAAAGAATTGCGTTTTCGTCCGAGCGTTCCTCTACCAGCGTTTTGACACGCGTCAGCCCCGGTTCGATGCCTCCACTGAACCACGATACCTCCATGGTCCCCTTCACGGTTTCCAGCAGCGTATTAAATTGGCTGTCAACCAAGATGTTTTCAATGTCAGCGATCGAACGATGGGAGAGTTGGGAGGCGTCTTCGATAGCATCCGATGCGTCCGCAACATTTTTGGCTTGGGAGTATCGCAACAGCGTGAACTTTTGGTTTTGGCGATCCTTGGCGCGGCCTGCAATCAATGAAAGCGTTGCCTTAGCGCGATCAAACGCGGTCGGGTCGTTCTCGTTTTCGCCGCGTTGCCCCATGGAGAAACTGTCGTCCAATAGCACATAGTGGTGCGTCGAACGCCCTCCCAACAAACGCGCAATGCGATCTCCATTGCAACCGACTTGGCCAAGCAGAAACAGTGCGATCAACAACATCGCAATCCGCGCTAAAAGCAGCAGCATCTGCTTCAACCAAACGTAGTTACGGTTGCGTTTGTGGCTTTTGAGCAAAAAGTCCATCGCCGCCCAGCGCACCGTTTTATGTCGCACCAAATTGATCAAATGGATCAAAATGGGAATCGCAATCGCACCGGATATTAACCCGGCCCAAACGTTTGGCGAAGATGAGAAAATGTTATCGAACATAAAAGGATTCAGTAGAACAAGTCGAAGTAGGTTGCTTCGACTATCTACGCACCTCCATGCGTGAAGACAGGAACTTAGCCAAAACGGCATCCAGCGAATCGCCGGTCTTCACCAGCGCGTAATCAACCGCCGCTTTCGCGCAACCGCGCCGGACACTGGTCAAAAACTCTTCGAGCGATTCAAGATAGCCTTCGCGCAGTGCTTTGGGATTGCAAGCCAGCTTTGTGTCGGATTCAAGGTCTTCAAACTTCGTCGGTCCCGAGAACGGAAAATCTATCTCGTCGTTATCCATGACATGAAACAAAAGCACGTCGTGACCGCGCTGGCGTAGCAACCGCAGACCCTTCAGCGTTAACTCGACGTCGGATAACAGATCGGAAATCACGATCATCATCCCGCGTTTTGGGTAAATCTCGGCCGCCTGTTTAAAGATATTTAATAAGTCCGTTTTGCTGGCGGGCTGAGTTGTTTGCAGCACTTGCATGATGGACTGCATTTGAGTTTTCCGCGACAGCGTCTGGATCCTCGACCGAACGGCGGCGTCAAACGTCATGCAGCCGATCGCATCCTGTTGCTTGAGCACTAAATACGTCAACGACACGGCGATAGTAGCGGCGTATTCGAACTTGGATAACGCTCCGTCTCCGTAGTCCATGCTGTTGGAAACATCGACCAACAGATTGACGCGCATGTTGGTATCCGCTTCGAACTGTTTGACGTACAACCGATCCTGCCGCGCCCAAACTTGCCAGTCCACGTGCCGCAGGTCATCGCCGGGCGTGTATTCGCGATGCTGACGGAACTCGACCGACTGCCCGAAGTGCGGACTACGGTGCATCCCCGAAAGGAACCCCTCGACGATGTGCCGAGCCCTTAGATCCATCCGGGCAATGCGTTTGATTGCTTCAGGATGTAAAAATCTTTTGGAATCGGACATCGGAAGTTAATTCGTCCTCTTTGGCCGGGGTGTTTTGTATGAGTTGTTCGATGACGTCGTCGGACGTCACTCCATCGCTCTGCGCCGCAAAATTAATCGCCAACCGGTGCCGAAGAACCGGTTTGGCAAGCTCCGCGATGTCTTCGGTGGTGACGTGGGTTCGACCATGCAGCAGCGCTCGGGTCTTACCACCCAGAATCAGGAATTGAACCGCCCGAGGTCCCGCACCCCATCCGACGCTCTCGGTGACAAATTCTGGAACACCTTCATTGCCAACGCGTGTCTGCCGGACGAGCGTTAAAGCGTATTTGATGACGTGATCAGAAACCGGCACGTCGCGGATCGTGTCTTGCAATTGACAGATGTCTTCGCCGCTGAGGACGGACTTCACTTCGACGTTGTTCCGCGCGGTTGTTCGACGCGCGATTTCCAGTTCATCGGTGAAAGTTGGGTAATCAACAAACACTTTGAACATGAACCGGTCTTGTTGGGCTTCGGGAAGCGGATAAGTCCCTTCCTGTTCGATCGGGTTCTGCGTCGCCAGCACAAAGAACGGATCCGCCAAATCATGCCGGACACGTCCCACCGTCACCGTCCGCTCCTGCATCGCTTCGAGCAACGCCGCCTGCGTCTTGGGCGGCGTTCGGTTGATCTCGTCGGCCAAAATGATATTCGAAAAGACCGGCCCTTCGAGGAATCTGCGTTCGCGAGCGCCGGTAGATTTATTTTCTTCGATGATCTCGGTGCCTGTGATATCGGCGGGCATCAGGTCTGGCGTAAATTGGATCCGAGAGAACGACAGATTCAGTGTTTTGGCGATGGTGCTGACCATCAGCGTTTTCGCTAAACCTGGAACGCCTTCGAGCAGGCAATGGCCGCGACTGAAGATCGTGATCAAAATTTGGTCAACAACTTCCTCTTGGCCAACGATGACTTGAGACAATTCCGAGAGGATCTCTTGGCGACATTGTTTCAGTCGGTCGATGGCGTCTTGGCCAATCAAGTTTTCAGACATGTGTTTCCTGTTGAGGCGATTCCGCCATAAAAATTCTTTCCCATACCACCGTTAGCGGCAGGGCGCTAGCCGCTGGTTCGTCGCGTTACGTAAAACTGATACTTCCGGGTAGGTCTTCCGCAACCCGCTGATCGCAACCTGCGGCTCGGTTCTATAAAGCAAGTACCATTGAACACCGGCAACCATTTGGTTGCTCCTAACCAATCTTCACCAGCCAATTATAGCCGTTGAGTTTTTCCCTGAATAGCTTGGGGCCTAATAGCAGGATTGCCGCATCTATTGTTTGAATCGAACTGGCGGTAGACTGATGGGATTACAGCTTTTACCTATTTCTTCACGAATCATGTCGATATTAGTAACAGGCGGAACCGGTTTTGTCGGGAATCACCTGCTTCCACTGCTGGATGACGTCATCGTCACTTCACGAAACGCATCTCGAGCACGAGAAAAATTGGCAGAAGGCGTCGAAGTCGTGCAGTGGGATCCGATGGCAGGTCCGCTAGAGCTGCCTGCTGACAAAAGTGTTTCGGCGGTGGTGAATTTGATGGGTGATTCTATCGCCGAAGGTCGTTGGAACGCGGCGAAGAAGAAAAGCATCCGCGACAGTCGAGTGCTTGGCACGCAGAACCTGATCCGTGGCTTGCTCGATTCGGGGCAGAAGCCAGACGTGTTCGTCTCCGCCTCTGCGGTTGGGTTTTACGGAGACGCAGGAGAGAGCGTGGTCACCGAAAGCCATCCCGAGGGCACGGGATTTCTGGCTGAGGTTTCGCGGCAGTGGGAGGATGCGGCCGATGCAATCGCCGACAGTGGCGTGCGGGTGGTGAAACTTCGAATAGGGATTGTGTTAGGGCGTGACGGTGGAGCGCTGGAAAAGATGATCCCGCTGTTCAAGCTAGGTTTGGGAGGAAAGCTTGGATCGGGCAAGCAGTGGTTCCCTTGGATTCATGTCACAGATTTAGTACAGATGATTCGATGGGCGATCGAAACACGTTCCGCCAACGGTGTTTTTAACGCGACAGCTCCGACGCCAGTTCGCAACGCCGAATTCACACAGCAGTTGGCCCAAGCCGTCAACCGATGGGCCGTGCTGCCAGCACCCAAGTTTGGTTTAAAGTTGGCATTAGGCGAATTTGCCGACAGCCTGTTCTTTTCGCAGAACGTGGTTCCTGAAAAGGCGATGGCCGAAGGTTTTGAATTTCAGTTCAGTGAATTACCAGCCGCCCTGACAGACATTGTGAATTCATGAGCAAAATCGGTTTAGATATTGGCGGGGCAAATCTCAAAGCTGTCTTTTTGCCTGAATCCAGTTCTGAAGAAGCTCGCGCGATCGAAGTCCCTTTTGCGATGTGGACGCAATCAGCAGAACTAACCGAAGCGCTCCAAAAGATTCTAAACCAAGTCGATGCCGCAAATGAGGCTCAAAAGATTGCCGTCACGATGACCGGCGAACTGGCCGATTGCTTTTCAAGCAAAAAAGAAGGTGTTGCCTTCATTGCGGATGCTGTCAAAAAGATCGCCGGTGAAAAACCAGTCTCGTTCTACCAAGTCGACGGGCAATGGTCGTCCTTCGAAACGGTCGAGCGTAATTGGCAACTGGTTGCGGCGTCCAACTGGCATGCGATGGCCAAATTTGGTGCTCGATTTCTGCCCAAGCAAACAGGCCTGATCGTTGATATTGGTTCCACAACTACCGACGTGATACCAGTGGTCGATGGAGCCCCGACCGCGGTTGGCACCAACGATTTCACCAGACTCAAGAATTTTGAGTTGATCTACGCAGGCATTGGACGGACACCAATTTGCAGCCTAATTCAATCGGTCGACGTCGGAGGTCAAAGAATCGGACTCGCCCGCGAAATGTTTGCAACGATCAACGACGCATTGATCTGTCTGGCGATGGTGCCAGAAAATTCTGGCGGGAAAAATTCGGCTGACGGGAGATCGAATTCTGCTCTCCATGCCCAGCACCGGTTGGCGCGCATGGTTTGCAGTGATGTTGAGGAGATCGACAGCGATTTGATTACACATATCGCCGAACAAACAATCGAGGCTTATCGAGACCTTTTAGTGGAATCCATTGAACACGCGCTTCAAAGAAGTGGCGACTCGATCAAATCCGTCTTGATTGTGGGATCCGGGAGCTTCCTCGCCGACCAAGTTCTAGCGGAACGTTTCCCTCAGTTATCGCGCGTCGCACTTTCGAAATTGATCAGCCCATCAGCCAACAGCTGCGGTCCGGCCTACGCGGTTGCCGCGCTGTTCTACGATCTTGTTTAACAGTGCCCCTAAGACTTTCTTACTCTTTTTGTCAGTTTTTATCGTAATTTCTTAGCGACCGACGCGTCCAAACACTTGGTAAAGACTGGGACCGGGATCCGATCGTGCGACCCGTCCAGCCTTCCCAACGCCTTTCTTTAGCTCCATTACATAAGTTTATCTCCAACACGGATGACCGTATTAATGTCAAAGATTAACTTGTTTGTATCTACCAATGAATCTGCAGACCGGAGCGTCCATTTCGTGGTAGTCGGAGCGTATCGTTTGCTCATTAAACGGATCACAACCCGATTTTTGGCACTGGTGCTGTTTCTCGGCTGTGCCGCATTGACCGGTGAAGTCGATGCGGGCGAAATCGAAGTGCTTAACACTTTTGGAACGAACAACGTAGCTGTTTCGGGAGATGTTGCATTTGCTACTGCTGGATCGCAGGGGATTGTCGTTGTCGATCTAAAATCACTTACCATCACCGATGTGATCAGCCCTCCTGATGGCACAGGTTCCGTTGACGACGTCTCGACCGACGGTGATCTACTGTTCACCTTGGACGGACTTGGAGGTGGCCTTTCGGTCTACTCGATTGCCAATCCGCTGCAACCGCAACTTGTTTCTGGTCCAGTCGCAACTGACGTAGGCCCGTTCGCTGGGGTTTCTGCGGCGAACCAACGTGTTGTGGTCTCTGGCGGAACGGGTTTGCTTACCGTGCGAAGCTACGATTCCAACGGAACTTTAAGCGGATCAGTCACCAGCATTGATTTAGGCATCGGTCAGCCTGACGTGCTCATTTCTGACGATGGCGAAACCGCATACGTGTCAACTGATTTCGCTGGCAGCGTAGACGGCCAAGGGTTTGGAATCACCGCTATCGATTTAACTTCGACTCCGGGAAGCATTTCGATTACTGACCGATTCGGAATCGTCGGCGCGGGTTTCTCCGCAGGGGCTAGAGGTCCCGCAAATTTCCCAATTGAATCGGCATTACAAGCTGACACTCTGTTTGTCGCCTCTGGAAACGGAATTGCTGTCTATGATGTCAGCAATCCCGAGAACGTTCAAACGATCACACTGATTCCTTTGCCCACCAACCCGACCAGCGTCGACGTATTCAACGACACGCTATATGTCGTCGGTAACTCGCCCAATTCCACGATGTCTGTTATCGACGTATCGGATCTCAGTTCGCCAGTTGTCAATACGGTCAATCTTCCAACAGGCGGTGCACTTGGTGTCGCAGTGACGTCGGGCAGCGTCGTGATCGCGGATGAGGTTTTAGGGGTGTTGGTGGAAAGACTGTTCTTGTTGGGAGATTTAAGCGGTGATGGCGAGGTGACCTTTTTTGATATCGCTCCCTTCATCAGCTTGCTCAGCGGAAGCGCCAGCTTCAACCCAGCAGGGGACATCAACGGCGATGGTGCGGTCAATTTTCTTGACATAAGCGGCTTTGTCAATTTGCTCGCTGGCTAGTGCAGCGCTCTTCAAGGTAGTGGATGAGGCCACGAATCCTGCGGCTGCATTAAACGATGCGTGAATGAGTAAATCAAAAGGTAAAGCAGGGGCAGGACTCGTTGCCTCATCCACTACCTCCAACCCTAAATCTTAGTTGGAACACAGCAACTAGTCGGCTGAGTTGTAATCATCGCGAGGGTCTCTGGAAAGATCTCGTTCAATAAGCAACATTAGGTCTTCAGCTGGTAAGCAGCCAGTAGTTGGTCACTCAAGCACCTTAAACGAACCAAAAGGTATTTTCTTTATAGTCAAGATACGTTTGGCCGAATGCTTCTTCTAAAACGCGTTCCTCGAGTTTGCAACGGTAAAGTTGTAACGCGACGAAGACAACGTAGACACACCACCAGATTACGTGGGGGCGAAAAGCGATCAAGAACACGGCGGCTTGCGCCATAAATTGTCCCAGATAGACAGGATGCCTTACAAAGCGATAAGGCCCAGTTGTCTTCAAAGCGCGCGGCTCGGGAACGATACTGAAGCTGCGAAAAAGAGTGCTGTACCCCCAAACATCCAGGGCATTTCCGACGGAAATGAGAGTGCCGAAGATGAGTACCAAATGCCAGGTGAACTCTTTTCGCCAAGCGCACTCACTAAAAGCACGCTGCCAGTCCGCGTCAATCCATCCCAGCGCCGGTTCAATCCACAAAACAATCAGCGGCAGATAAGCCGCCAACAGAGAAATAGAAATCACCCATCCGTTCTCTGCACGCCGACTGGTGGTTAGTCGAAAACAGAAACTGAGGATGATCAACACGAAAGTCATGTCGACCAAAATGGGAACCCAAGGCATGTCCAACCGCATTCCACCAAAAATGTCGTCGGGGAAAATACAGTACGGCCCCCACTGAGAGACAGGCAAAGATAAATACGTCTGAGCACGATGCCACAGATAGGTAACAAAAAATCCAATTCCAGCAACGCGAAATAGCCAATCGGGAATCGCGCCCCAGAGCCGCATTGGCCATCGGCGCGATTTGCTCGAAGAAGGGCTATTTGAGGGCATGAATTCAGTTGTCCACGCGCTGACACACGCCAGACTCAATGCGTAAATAGGAGGATAAGGCAATCGAGAAACAAGTTCTTGATTCGTTTTCAAAGATCGAAGAAGTCGAGGTCCACTAACGGTGTCCGCCTGTTCGTAGGGCGGTTGCCATTTTTGTCGTTTTATTGAGATGGATTTCTATTGTACGCGCGTCAATTTGGTGATTCGGCCCGAAGGGATGCGTTCGGCGACTAAGATGTTTCCTTCTAAGTCAAAACAAGCATCATGCGGGTGAATAAAGTGGCCGTTTTTCCACTTCTTGGGTTTAGCACGCAGGTTCTTGATTTCGCCCGATCGTTTAACGCCTTCGTCGAAGCGGACCAGTACGTTATTCGATTCGTCCAAGAGACTGACCGCGCCTAGGTATTCTGAAATCAACAACTGATCTTTCCACGTGTCGATCGTGCAAGGTTTCCCCAAGTCCTCCAACGTTTCAAGGTGCTTGCCGTCCATTGTCAGCCGTTGAACACTGTTACGATTACGATCGGTGACCAGCAACGATGGCGTGTCGCGGCCGGGGCGGCGATCGACACCCAATCCATGCGAAAGATCGAAAGTCCCCTGCCCTGCTCCGGGCCCGCCGAAGCACTTGACCCAATTTGCGTCTTTATCGAACTGATGAATGAAATAGGAACCGTACCCATCGGCCAACAAAAACCCACCATCATCCAAGAATGCAAAATTGGTTGGAAGAAAGCCCTTTCGACTCCATGACGCCCTAGTCGAGGTATCTTGGCCTTTGCCATAGACGCCGGATTCCATCGGAGCCTTCTTATACCAGACCATTTCACCGCTGGTGGTTAGCTTCGCAAACGATTTCACTTGTTGGTAGCCGGTGACATAGAGAAAATCTTCTTTGCCTTCTTTGCGGATCTCCAAACCGTGTCCGCCGCCTTGAAACTGATTGCCGAAAGCGCGGATAAATTTGCCCGCCGGATCGAAGGCAAAGATCGCTGGATGATCCTTTAGTTTGGCTTTCCCTTCGTGGATAACGTAAATGTTGTTGGCCGAATCAACGGCGACGTTGTGAGTGAACTGCCAGTGGTATTTATCAGGCAGGTTAACTATCTGGTGATTGGCGCGGTAGCGATAGTCACCGCTGCCGATGATAGGAGTTGCGGAATCGTCTGATTTTGATTCCGCATGCACCGCTGGCAGTTGTGTCAAAGCGACGCCGGCGACAGTACTGAGGGCGGCCGCCGAAACGAACTCGCGGCGATGAGGTTTAAGGTTTTGTTTGGGTTGATCGGATGATTGGGTCATTGTCGTGGTCGCTAAATGTGAATGAGTTTTTTCAATAGATGAACCGTGCTTGGTCTATTACTATAATCTACTACTATCGCGCAAGCGACCGTAGTTGGATCCACCGGGCAAACCGACGGCTGACAGTTTGTCGTTAAACGCCCATCGCCCGCGTGCGTCGCCCGAAGAGCAGAATGGATTTTCCGTTGCCTCCAAACTTCTAATATTCATGCTTAGAAGTGCCGGCAATTTAACGAGAGAAGTAACTGACCACATTCACCAACACGGTGAGAATGATCGAAATTACGATCATCGCTTTCCATGGGAAAAACACTTTTACCATCGGCTGGTTTTCGTCTTCGTGTTGCTCAATTGAGCGTCTGGCGTGTTCTTCAACCTTCCGCTGGAGACCTGCGGCTTGATTGGGAAACAGAAGCGGCAATAGATTTAGCAACAGCGTCAGTACGATAGATCCGACGATTGACGTGATAAGAAAATTGCTCATCGTTTCCAACCTTTAAAGGGGTTGTCTCTGCTTCAAGGCCGAGTTTTCTAAAATGCGATCGAAGGCGGTAACCCAACAGTGCCTCCTTTAGCATACGAACACGTTGCTTCAGCGGCAAGGCACTTCTGCTGTGTTCCGACTTAGATTCAGGTTTCGAGGTAGTGGATGAGGCCACGAGTCCTGCCCCTCCTTTGCCCTTCGTTTCAGCTGTACTGCATCGTTTAATGCAGCCGCAGGATTCGTGGCCACATCCACTACCCTGAAATTAAGACATAACACTTCGATAGCCTCCCAAAAAACAGACGAAAAACGCAGACGGGATAGAAGTTTAAACCACAGAGAGCACAAAGCTCACGGAGACACTGATCCGCG
>CALDEW010000138.1 GCA_937942355.1 uncultured Pirellulaceae bacterium
GAGCTTTGATTTTTTCATTCCATGCTTCGGAACCAAAATAGACACTTAAAACAATTACAGACAAAAGAACATGAGCAAACAATACATTTACCAAATGAGTGACATGACCAAGAAACATGGTCAAAAAGCCGTCCTTGAAAACATTTGGCTTTCCTTCTATCCCGGTGCAAAAATTGGTGTGCTTGGCCGTAACGGTGCCGGTAAAAGTACGCTGTTGAAGATTATGGCAGGTATCGACACAGAATTTGATGGCGAAGCACGACTCACCGATGGTTTCACCGTTGGCTACTTGCCACAGGAACCAAAGTTGGATCCGGAGAAGAACGTTTGGGATAACGTGCAGGATTCTGTGGCGGGGCGGCGAGACTTATTGACACGGTACAACGAACTGTCGGCCAAATGTGCTGAGGATCTGGATGAAGCCGCGATGCAAAAAGTCTACGACGAAATGGAACGCGTGCAGGACGAAATCGAAGCTTCCAACACTTGGAACCTTGATCACGAAATCGAAGTCGCCTTCGACATCATGAACCTTCCTCCCAAAGATGCCGACGTGACAAAGCTGTCCGGCGGTGAACGACGGCGCGTCGCGCTTTGTAAATTGCTGTTGGAGAAACCCGATCTGTTGTTGCTGGACGAACCGACCAACCACCTTGATGCGGATTCGGTGCAGTGGCTCGAACGAACGCTCAAGGACTATCACGGAACGATCGTGGCGATTACTCACGACCGCTATTTCTTGGACAACGTCGCGGGATGGATCTTGGAGTTGGATCGCGGCCAAGGGTATCCCTACGAAGGTAATTATTCCTCTTGGCTGGAACAGAAACAAGCGCGGCTGAAGGTCGAGGAGAAGCAGTCCGAGAAACGTCAGAAGGCGTTGGCGAAGGAACTGGAATGGATTCGCATGTCGCCTAAGGCTCGGCAATCCAAATCGAAGGCACGGATCAGTTCTTACGAACAAATGTTGGCTCAGCAGGACCGGGAGAAAATTGATGAGCTAGAAATCCAGATTCCTGCGGGGCCAAATCTGGGCGACGTCGTGATCGAAGCCATTGGAGTTAAGAAAGGGTACGATGACAAAATCTTGATGGAAGACATGAACTTCCGTCTGCCACCGGGAGGGATCGTCGGCATCATCGGTCCCAACGGTGCCGGAAAGACGACACTGTTTCGTATGATCACAGGCCAAGAACAACCCGACGCGGGCGAACTAAAAATCGGCTCCACCGTTGAGCTCGGGTACGTCGATCAATCGCGCGATTCGCTGGAAGATTCCAACAGCGTCTATCAAGAGATTTCCGAAGGCCATGACACGCTGGAGCTGGGCAAGCGATCGGTGAACGCTCGAGCATACGTGAACAAATTTAATTTCCGTGGCCCCGATCAAGAGAAGAAGGTCGGTGTGCTCTCCGGTGGTGAGCGCAATCGAGTCCATCTTGCGAAATTGTTGCGGAAGGGATCCAACGTTCTGCTGCTGGATGAGCCGACCAACGACCTCGACGTCGATACGCTCAGAGCGCTAGAGGAAGCGATTATGAGCTACGCAGGCTGCGTCGTTGTCACCAGTCACGATCGCTGGTTCTTAGACCGTTTGGCGACGCACATTTTATCGTTCGAAGGCGATGGTTACGTTCACTGGTGCGAAGGTAACTACCAAACGTACGAACAGCAACGGCGCGAGCGGTTGGGGCTGAAAGAAGACGAGCCGCGACGGTTTAAGTATAAGAAATTAAAGAACTAAGCTGTTTTCCCGTCCAACCTTTAGGCCTTCTAGGCCAATTCGAAAACTCGCATGGTAACGAATAAGTTTCAAGGCGTAGTTATTAACGCTTCGTTTCCTCGAAGTGGCCATCGTTTTTTGCGTGAGTTATGCTTGGCCTATTTTTCGCAGGAGATGCGTTTTCTGGACTCTTACTCGATGTCCGCTGGATCTGAGGGGGACTCGACTAACGGTGAAGCAGCACCAGCGAATTACATCAAAACCCACGATTTTGAATTGCAGGGATTTGATGTATTAAAAGAACGCTTTCCTCTGCGTAGAAAATACATCGTGCAAGTCAGACACCCCTTGGAATCAATTGCGTCTTATTACGAGTTCGCTTTAAAGACGAAGGAGGCGAAGCAAGATACCAAGGCAGCTTGGTTGAATTTCCTGGATAAGAAATTGGATTATTGGAAGCGATTCTGTGAAACTTGGTTGGCGGAAGAATCAGCCTCGGTTTTGCTGGTGACTTATGATCGTTTGTACCATGGTACGGAGCTTGAGTTGAAAAGGGTTGTCCAATTCATCACGGGTGATCAGGAGGTTGATGAGGAACGTCTGGCCGTGCTTGCCGGTAAGAAAACCTTCAATCAATATGCCGCCGAAGACGACTCGGCAAAGATTGCGAAAAGGGACATCTCAAAATTCAGCTACTTCGACGAGGATCAGTTTAGGTCTATCGAAGATCAACTGTTTCACGCCTATTTGAACCCGTTAGGGATTGATCGGTTGCTGCGTGAATAGATAGTCGCCACGACTTAACCGCGTCCTTCCAGCGCTACACAACGACGACTCCGTCGTAGTCCCCTTCGGGTTGAGGGTATTGTGGATCCATCTCCTGTAAGGTCTTCTTCAGCAGTTCGCTGATGACTAGATTTCGATACCATTTTTTGTCCGAGGGAATGATGTGCCAGGGGGC
>CALDEW010000139.1 GCA_937942355.1 uncultured Pirellulaceae bacterium
TTCTTTTTAACTGACTGCCTCCCATAGAGTTGGCTGCCTCCATCTGGTTTTGGAGACAGCTTGGATCGGTGGCCGCTTCAAACATCTACCGAAGCTCTGCCCGCACACTGCCGGAGCAACACGCCGGTGCGAAGCGCAGACTTTTGCCTGCCAACTGCTTCGCGGCTTAGAAACTCATAGTAAGATTTAACGCTAAGACGCAGAGACGCTAAGACGCAGAGATTCTTGATCATGATCTTGTTTTCTTTGCGTCTTCGCGTCTTTGCACCTTTGCGTTCCCTAATTTTTTGGTGATGTTTTCAAAACCTTGTTCTCCAAGCGTTTGGTTGTAAATGCAAACCATTGACTTGTATTTGCAGGTGCCGCCACGAATTAGTTTGGCACGGCGCTCAATCGACAGCCATAATAATCAAAAGATTGTCCTTGGTTTTGGGGTGGAAGATTGCTGAGTGGTAAAACACGCCCTCGGGTTCATCACCGGCGTAGTTGCCAACCGATGACGCCCCAAGCCAAGCACTTACATGGATTCCTTTATTCGACTAATCGTAGTTTCTCGAAATGCTAGACTGGCGAACGATAATCAGCGAACGTCATGGCAAAGTTCACTGCCAACCGAACGATAAATTGTTGATTCGGCAAGGTGCGTCAAATGCCGACCTGGACCATCTTCAACAAACACTTGGTTTTCAATTACCGGATGAGTTCCATTCACTTTATCTTCAGTGCGATGGATTCGGGAACTTCTCACTGACGGCGCGGGAGTCGTCGGGTAACAAATGAGCGTTGCAGACGGAGCCGTGGGTCGCGCGGTCACCAATATTTAGTTTGTTTGCCGCGGCCCGGTGAACGCTGACGCTAGTTATTAATTCGGGACAGCCAATGTGCCATCGCTTTATCGTTTCTTTCTGTTTCATGGTCGTTGGGCTCTCCGTGCTGGCCCGAGGCGAAGATTGGGCTCAGTTTCGCGGCCCTGATTTTGGACGGGCTTCCCAAGCCAACATCGCGGAGATTTGGAACACAGAAGGCGTTGATTGGAAAACTCCGCTGCCCGGCCGTGGCGCGTCCAGCCCCGTCGTCTTCGGCGATCACATCTATCTGACCGCGTATACAGGCTACGCCATCGAAAAGACAGAGCCGGGCGATCCGAAGCAATTGGTACGGCATCTTCTCTGTGTGGACGTCAACAACGGCGAACTGCTGTGGCAGAAATCCATCGCTGACGATTCTGCCAAAGATGAGTTCTCGACTTGGGGAACGGACAAGGCCGGGTACGCGTCAAGTTCCGCTGTTGCCGATGCTTCTGGTGTCTATGTGCTATTTGGAGCAACGGGCGTCGTCGCGTTTAGTCACGACGGCGACGAGCGGTGGCGCACGTTCTGTGGCGACGACGTTCATGCTTATCCCGGTGGCACCTCGCCCATTCTGTATAAGGATCTTGTGATCGTTAACGCCAGTTACGAAAGTGGAGACCTAATCGCGCTGAACAAGGCTGATGGATCCGAAGCCTGGCGTCAAGAAGGCATCACCGAGGGATGGAATACGCCCATCGTTTACAAATCCGCAAATGGCGAAGACGAAGTTGCCGTGTCGGCAATTAATGAGATCCGCGCCGTCGATCCGCAAACGGGCAAGCTGCGTTGGACCTGCACCGGGATTGACGAATATGTTTGCCCAAGTTTGATCGCCGAGGATGGTGTCCTTTACACCATCGGCGGAAAAAAAGGCGCTGCGATCGCCGTGCGTTCTGGCGGCGAAGGTGACGTGACCGACAGCCACAAGTTGTGGGAAGCCGGAAAAGGTTCGAACGTTTCGTCGCCCGTGTATCACGATGGCCACCTTTACTGGGCTAAGGACAAAGGCGGGGTTGTCTACTGCGTGAATGCAAAAACTGGCGAACTGGTCTATCAGGAACGTCTTAATCCGGGTGCGAAAGAAATCTATGCAACGCCGCTGCTGGCGGGCGGTCGGTTGTATTACATCAGCCGCGAGAAAGGCATCTTCGTTGTCGCGGCGTCTCCCGAGTTCAAACTTTTGTCGCACACGGTGCTCGACGGTGACGACTCGATCTTCTCAGCCTCGCCGGTTCCACTGGAGGATGGTGCAGTGCTGGTGCGCAGTGACAAGTTCCTTTATCGCATGAAGCCCGCTCAGTAGGGCCAAGTTCGTCAACGTGCAAAAGCACGGTTTATTCTTCTTCCGCCGGTTTGGCGACGTACTTAAGCGAATTGCTCAGAAACTTTTTGTACGATTGATTCTGGTACGCTTTTTTGGTGAAGCCCGGCATGAGATACACCACTTTCGATTTTCTGTACTGGTGAGCCCAGGCGATGGCGTCTGCAACCTCGTCGCGGTTGGAGCCCAAAAGAGGATGCACATTTGGATCCATCTGGATGTTGCCATAGAAAGTGTCGGTCATCGTGAAGTCTTCCAGGCCGGCGGTGGTTGGATGCGCCTTGTCAAGAATTTTGACGTCCACCGTCATGTCCACGAAATAGGTTGAGTGCAGAGATTTGTTCTTCTCGAAATTTGGGAGGAACCACTTCCCACCGATCAGGTCATGGTATTGATCCCACTCGGGCTCAGAGGACAAAGTAAAGTGAAGAAAGACCATGCCGACGCCACGATCGGCCAAGTCCATGTATCGGTTTCGATTTCTGTTGGTGGTCGTGTATTTTTTATTCTGGTTCAGAAACAAAATTGCATCATATTTGTTATCAATCTTTTCGGCAGTCATCGATTCGAAATGTGCTGTGAGAACGAGGTCACATTTCACATCGGCTAACTGCCCGCACATGTCTTCAAAGTCAGGTGTGTCGTAGGCGTGTCCTCCACGCACGACCAAAACCGCCAGGCCGTCACTTTGGGAAGCTTCGTCGGCCGGCTCTTGTCCCCGCACCAAGCCGCAACTGAACATGCCGATGGAAAGCAAAAATAAGAACAAAGATCTGGTTTGGTATTTAAGCATTGGATTCGGCACCTTGCTTATGGTGGGCTGCCGTGACCTTTTTCAATGTAAGTTTTTCGCAGGTCGGCATATGCGTTGGGCGAAAGCGATTCAAGTTCGGCAGCCAGGCCATCATCTGAGGACGAGCCCTGTTGGCCCTGTTGAGCAACAGTTTGGGAGTCACCGCGCGGTTTCGATTCCGGGTCCGGCGTCGCTTCGGAGGCTGAATTAGCTTCAGCGAGCAATTTTTCCAGGAAGGGTCGGCACCAACCACAGCCCGTTCCCGCCCCGTAGCATTGGCTGATTTGGCTGGCGCGGATCGGTTTCTCCAGCCGAATGAACTTTTTGACCTTTCTCAAGGAGACGTGGAAGCACAGGCAAATATTCTCGTCTAAGTCCATGGGCACGCCTAAGGTAGTCCGCCAAGTGTGATAACTAGCATAAACCTCACCGTCGATGCTTACATTTTGATTCATAATTATAACCGACCGAACAGGTTTTGTGTCAGTAGGCGCGTTGGCATCGGACAGGGGGCGGCTTAAGCTATACCGATGCCGACGGACGAAGAAAAAAAAGAACGACTGGCCAAAAAGTACGAACTGCTCGACCCCGACGTTCGTTTGATGCTCAGGGTGCGGGATGACGATGCTGCCGCTTTTGAGGAACTTGTCCAAAAATATCAAAGTCGGTTGGTCGGAATCCTGCGACATCTGGTTTCAAATAAAGACCAAGCCGAAGATTTGGCTCAGGAAGTTTTCCTCCGGGTTTACCGAGCCCGCAAGCGTTACGTTCCGATGGCTAAATTTTCGACGTGGCTGTTTACGATTACTCATAACGTGGCCAGCACGGCGCTTTCCAAGCGTGCTCGGCGAAAGGAAGTCAATTTGACGAATTCGCCTTCAGGAACGATGCCGGTGCGGCCGCTGGACACAATGGCCAAGGAGAAAAGCGCGCTGATGCCGGCTCGGCAGGTGGCGCGTGATGAGATGGCGGAGATGATGCGTAGCGCCATCGAACAATTGGGCGATCGTCAGCGCATGGCGATGTTACTGTCGAAGTTTGAAGGAATGAGCTATCAGGAGATTGCTGACACGATGGAATTGAGCACACAGGCAGTGAAATCCTTGTTGTCACGTGCACGGATGCGACTGAAAACTATTTTGGAACCCTATGTTGAAAACGGAATCGTACCCGGATCCATTGCCACCGCCGAAGATGAACATGACGATGCCTAACGGGGTAGCTACGCTCGCCAGAGCGTGGAAGCTAAGAATAAGGTGAAGCCAAGCATAAAAATAAGATGATAGATTTACGATCCACTACCGTTTTCCACCGTCTGGTGACGGTGGCTCCTGTTTTGCTCAGTTTGAAATCGAATAAGTATCCTACCGCCTGATGTCCGAAGAAGAAACACAAATCCTGATCAACGAGCAACTAACGGCTTACCTCGACGGTGAGCTTTCCGGGCAAGAGCTGTCTGAGGTTGAAGAACGTTTGCAGCACGATTCGAGCTATCTCGCTCAGATGCAGAAACTGCAACAGAGTTGGGATATGTTGGATGTGCTCCCGCCGTCGCAGGGATACGATGGTTTTGTGAAGACAACGATGGAGCTGGTGGTTCAAGACTCTGACCGCGATCTAAAAAAGAAGTCCTGGATGGGCAAAGGGTTGCTGACGAAATTGACGATGTTTTTGATGTTGCCAGGAGCCGTGTTTGCTTCGGGCTATGCGGTGACTCATCAGCAGATCACGGCCCCTTATCGCCAGCTGATTCGCGATTTGCCGTTGATTGAAAACCACGACCGTTACTCAAAAATGAAGTTTGAGATCGACTTTCTGACGCGGTTAAACAAAGAATCATTATTCACGCGGGAAGTTGCGCTTTCGTTTCCGATGGACTCATCGGAACTCATGCCGGATATGGATGAGAAACGCGAAGAGAGTCTCTCAATGGAAACGATTAAAGACCGTCGGTTGAGGCTGGAGAAAATGCAGCCGGAGCAGATCGAAGCGCTAAAGCGCAGTCAAGAAAAATTCGAGCAGCTCCCAGAGGATCGAAAACGCGCGACGGCAAAATTCCACCAACAGTTGCTCAATCAAGAGAATAGGAACCAGTTGGCCCGGACGATGGTTGCTTATTACGATTGGCTCAAGTCGCTGGGGCCGACCGAACGGACTGAATTGCTGGACGAGGTCGACATTGAAGAGCGCATTGACATGATCACGAAAAAAATTGGGCAGCAGAACCTTAAGAAATTCGGTAAGGCTGGCGCGACGATGCTGCCGGCTTACGATGCAGTCTCGTTTTTTAGATGGTACGAAGGGTTCTTGAAGCAGAACAGGTCAAAGATTCAAAACAAGGTGAGTAATCTCTATGTCGAGGTGTATCACAAACAATCTGGCGGCAATTACCCTCCCACGAGTCGCTTCCAACAGTTTCAACGGTCTTCGCTCACTCAAAAAATTGGGTTCATGTTTCAGTGGGCGCCCGATCAAGTGAAAAGTTTGATCAATGAGACAGAAGAGCATCGCTTGCGGAAGCAGCTCTCTCTGGATGCGAATGAAATTCTGGACAGTTACGAATCTGAGGATCTTCAGAAATCGTTAATCGTCAATTGGATCGACGCCGCCAATCAATCGAAATTTAACATCGACCCTGAACGGCTGCGCGAGTTTTACGAAAGTCTGCCCAAAGCTCAGAGAGACGAACTTGACGGTTTGTCGCCCAGCGATTGGAAGGTAGAGCTGAAAGAACTGTATCGCAAGAAGCGTCTGAAACTCAAGTAATCATCGTTGGCGTGGCGAAAATGTGCGGTTTGAGGGATCCAGCCCTTACAAAAACCGCCAAGGATCGCCGGTGATTATGCTAGATTAAGATAGGCCCTAGAGGTGGCCGATAAGAATTAACAAGGGCGCTCAAAGGCCCGCCGTTGGACCTTTTCTTTTTCGCCGATCCCAAGCAACTCAGGACTTCCGATGTCGACTCGTGCATCCAGTAACGCTCACCGTTCGCAGTCCGCGAAAGTGCATGGCTATGTCAATCGGCAGCTTGATAGAACCCGCCGGCAAGTCAAATCGACGGAGCTGATCACGCATCTGCTGGTGGTCATCATTTTTGTCGTCGGGTTTCTGCAATTGATGGCGTTGATTGATGCTTGGGTTTGGTCATTCAATTCGGTCGCGCGGTGGTTGAGTTTCATCTTTTTGATTGGGACAGCGGTTGGCTATTTATGTTTGACCGTTTTACCACTTCTGCTGCGAAAGATTCATCCCGACTATGCGGCCAAGATGATCGAAGAGATTCAGCCGACCTTCAAAAACAGTTTGTTGAATTATGTGTCGCTGCGCAGGCAACCCAAAGCAACCCATGCCGCGGTCATGGATGCGGTCACCAAGCAAGCGGCGATTGATCTACAAACTGTCCCCGAAGACGCCACGGTCGATCGGTCGTCGATTATTCGGATTGGTTTTTATCTGTTGGGGCTGATTGCGTTTGTCGCTTTTTATTGGATGCTTTCCCCGAAAGATCCGCTGCAGTCGTTTTCCAGAATCCTGCTGCCGTCGGCGAAGAAGTCAGCGCCGTCGATTGTTCAAGTGACCGATGTCAGTCCGGGGGATCAGGAAATTTTCTTCGGAGACCCTGTTGTCGTGTCGGCGACGATCAAAGGTCAATTCAGTCCCGAAGATGTTCAGCTGGTCTATTCGACGGTTGACGGCCAGACAGTGGATCAGGTTTTGCCGATGCAGCCGCAGACAACCTCCAGTAATCGTTACGAAGCGACGCTGACGTCAGGGCAGGACGGTGTTGTGCGTGGGCTGGTTTATAAAGTCGTTGCGCGTGATGGTGCTTCGCCCGAATACGAAATTGTCGTCCGCCCCAATCCCTCGATCACGCTGACCACCGCCGAAATCACACCGCCGGCCTATACATTGCTTCCGCCGGAAACCGTTTCAGGTCAAGGAACGATCGAAGTAGTCGAAGGCAGCCTGATCAAGGTGAATGCCGTTGCGAACTTGCCGATCAAGCTGGCTTACATTGAATTGCTGGTGAAGCATCCTAAGGACCCGAATGAGTTTGCCCTCGTTGAGTCGGTTTCGATGACGGCCAATGAAATGGAAGCGCATGGCGAATTCCACGCGATTTACAACTACCAAGCCCAGAAGCAGCGTGCGACGCACTTTCGGTTGAAGTTCCGAAGCACCGAAGATGATGCGAACCAGAACGCGAACGTACACGCGCTGCGCATTATTGCTGATCTTGCGCCGCAGATTGAAGTGCTCAACCCCATCCAAAATTCGGTTCGTCTGCCCATCAACGACACTTTGTTGATTGACGTGAGAGCGATCGACACCGATTACGGCATCAGTTCGATTGAACTCGAGATGCAAAACAATGGGACGAATTTGTTTCGCAAGAAGAAGCTGCCGCTTCAATCCGAAGACGGTAAGAAACGCGTGCGTGGGCAGTTTCAATTTACGCCCAAGGATCGTTTCCTCCGCGTGGGCGAGACTGTTTTGTTCACCGCGACCGCCAGCGATAATCGCACCAGTTATCTCAGCGGATCGTTGGATCCCAATCAGACGATCACACGCCAATACCAGATCGAAGTCATCGACGCCGTGGAGAACCCCAAACGCTCGCCTAAATCCGATCCCAATAAAGGGGAAGGAAATTCGCAGCAGAAAGATTCGCCGAAGCAAGGTGATCAAAGCGAATCAGGAGAGCCCGATTCTTCTTCCGGCGGCGATGAAGAAAGTGACCAAGGCGAATCCGGAGACGAAGGGGAATCCGGCGATAGTGGCGAATCGGGTGCTGCCGGCGATTCGGGCGAAGAAGGAGGTGAGTCCAGTGAAGCTGGGGATCCGCAATCCCAAGGCGG